>CBDUUY010000232.1:0-3922 GCA_965370535.1 uncultured bacterium | reverse complement strand
CCTCAACTCCGCCAGGATCTCCTCCACGGGTCGTCCGGTGGCTTTGGCTTGGGCTTCGGCGCTGCGGATGAGCAGTTTTTCGGGCAGCGGACCTGCCGGGGCGGCTTCCGGCGCAGTGGTGTCGGCGTCGGGTGGCGGGGTTGCGGCGGCGGGCACGGGCGCTTCGGTGACGGGTGGCGGGGTTCCGGCAGTCTGGGCGGCCCCACCGGTCATCTCAGCGAGCACTTGCTCCACCGGCATCCCCAGTGCCTTGGCCCTGGCCTCGGCGGAACGGCGCAGCAGGTGTGGGGGGAGCGCCGCCGTTGCCGCCTGGGCCCTCGACTTCAGCGAGTCGTCGGCGGGGGCGGCTTCAACGGACTCCGGAGTCACCGGAGCATGCTCGGCCGCCGCAACGGCCGGGGCCTTCTCACCCTTCATCTCGGCGAGGATCTCTTCGACATCCCGACCGGTCGCCCGGGCCTTGGCCTCGGCCGACCGTCGGAGGAGTTCCTCTGGGATCTCTGCCACGTCGTCCTTCCTTTAGTGCTGCCGGTGGTGATTGCCGGTGAGCGGGATCGCGCACAGGATTTCCGGCCCGGCCATCAGCGTTCACCCTTCACGAGGGTGCGGCCGTAGTGCGACAGTTTCGGCGGCGACGGCCGGTCGGTGGGTTGCTGCTCGGCCGGCCGCTGCAACTTGTAGGCGCCGAATGTGATGGCCCCGAGCATCACGGCGCCATAGCCGGCGGCCGCGGCATTCCTGATGACGCCCCAGTCGAGCGTGTCCCCGGTCAGTTTCAGCCACTGATTGGGGATGATCCCAAAAAGAATGATCAGTTCGAGCGTGAGGATCATCGCCCCCACCGTTGCTCCGGCCCAGGTGAGTGGCCGGCCCAGGATCCAGCCGTAGA
Source organism: uncultured bacterium (assembly GCA_965370535.1). Lineage (GTDB taxonomy): Bacteria > Actinomycetota > Acidimicrobiia > Spongiisociales > UBA11373 > JAHJML01. The sequence goes on along the minus strand of CBDUUY010000232.1, from coordinate 3,033 downwards.
TAATGGCGGCCAGCAGGATCTGACTGCCGATGAACCCGATGAATTGGCCGGTGGTGGGCAAGACCCAGCACGCGCCCACAGTTTCAGAAGACAGGCATCTGGGAATGTGGGGGTAGATGTCCTGCCCGGTGCCGTTGGTCTCGGGAAGGCCGGTGAAGTGGGCCATCAGCACACCCACGATGAGCAGGGCGAGGCCGATGCCGACACCGGCCACTCCGATCCTCAACCGTCTCTGCTCGCGCATGGGCTTGGGGTGCTGCTCCAAAGTGGACGATATTGTACGCAGCGGAACGCGTGTCGTAACCGCGTTCGTCCGCTCGCTCTCCGCTTCTCCACCCGGCGGGTCCATGATGCTCAGGCCCGGTGTCTGCCGGGTGTTCCCGGTGATGGCCGGTCTTGCCCTCCTGCACCGGCAAATAGCCCCTGCCGGCCCTCTAATCTCGCGACTCATGTCGAACCCCGATGTCCTCGTAGTGGGCGGCGGTCCCGGCGGCGCCGCGGCCGGCTATCACCTGGCTCAACTGGGCCATGACGTGCTGGTGGTGGAGAAGAAACACTTCCCGCGTGAGAAGACCTGCGGCGACGGCCTCACCCCCAGGTCGATCCACGAACTGACCAGGATGGGTTTCGACTTCTCGATCCCGGAGTTCCATCGCACAACCGGCTTGCGGGCATTCGCCGGGGAACGCATGCTCGAGATGCAGTGGCCCGACCATCCGGTCTACCCCAACTGGAGCGGAGTGATCCGGCGCCTCGATCTCGACGGGGAGGTCATTCGTCTCGTCGAGAAGCAAGGGGCGGTTGTCCGCACCGGCACCGAAGCCCGGCCGTTGATGGAGGACGGCAGGTTGGCAGGGGTCGAGTTGACGTCGGGGGGAGAGACCGAAGTCGTCCACCCCGCGGTGGTGGTGGTTGCCGACGGGTCCCTCTCGCGATTCGGGAGGGCGCTGGGCGCCTCTCGCGACCGATCTCGCCCGCTGGGGTTGGCCGCCCGCGGGTACTACCTCTCACCCCGCTCGGACGACGGCTACATGGAGAGCCATCTGAGCCTCGCCGATGCCTCCGGCGCCAACGTGCAGGGCTACGGGTGGATCTTCCCTCTCGGCGACGGGACCGTGAACGTGGGAGTCGGCGTGCTGTCCACCTTCCACCGTTGGAAGGAAGTCAATACCTCGAGGCTGATGGATGTGCTCGAGGCCAGTGCACCCGGCTCGTGGGGCCTGTCTCCCGAGACGGTGATCAGCGAACCCAGGGGGGGCAAGCTGCCCACATCGTTCTCGGTGGGACCGATGGTGGGTCCCAACTGGGTGCTGGTCGGTGATGCCGCAGGGGCCATCAACCCCTTCAATGGAGAGGGGATCGCTTATGCCTATGAGACGGGCCGCATCGCCGCCGGCCATGTGCACGGCTCCCTGGCTGCCGATGACCTGACACTGCTGCAGGGCTACCGCACCGAGTTGCACGACACCTTTGGCCTCTACTACCGCACAGCCCGCCTCTTCGTCAGGGCAATAGGGAAGCCCGGTGTCATGCGGGTGCTCACTCGCACAGGCCTGCGGTCCCGGCCGCTGATGGAGTGGGTGTTGCGGACGATGGCCAACCTGCTGCGGCCCGGCGAGCGCCATATCGCCGAGACGGCCTACGGCATGCTGGAGAGGATCGTCCAGATGACCCCCGAGCCATAGGTGCACCCGGCCGGTTTCACGACCGTCGATCGGGCATCTAGTCTGCGAGCCGCACACGAGGGGCCGACGGAGCCAGATGACGCTGACCGATTACCTGCCGATCGCGATCATGTTCTTCCTCGTCATGGCCTTTGCAGGCGTGGCCCTGGTTCTCTCCCGTCTGGTCGCTCCGCACAACCCGACTCCCGAGAAACTGGAGCCGTACGAGTGCGGCATCGTCCCGCTCCAGGAGCCGGTGCAGCGCTTCCCTGTGAAGTTCTATCTGGTCGCGATGTTGTTCGTGATCTTCGACATCGAGATCGTCTTCCTATTCGCCTGGGCTGTGCGTTTCCACACGCTCGGATGGCCCGGTGTGGCAGCCGTCGGGATCTTCACCCTGCTGCTCGTCGAGACCCTGATCTACGTGTGGCGCCGGGGTGCCCTCGACTGGAACATCCCGCGCCGGGATCGCTACCGGCGGGTGGTGGCCCCCGAGACCACCGAGGAGGCTGCCTGATGGCAGAGGCCTCCGGCCATTCCAACTTCCTGCTGACCACCATGCAGAAGGGGGTCAGTTGGGCCAGGACCCGGTCGATGTGGCCGGCCACTTTCGGCCTGGCTTGCTGCGCCATCGAGATGATGGCAACGGGCGCAGCTCACTACGACCTGGCCCGCTTCGGCATGGAGGTCTTCCGCGCCTCCCCCAGGCAGGCCGATCTGATGATCGTGGCCGGACGGGTCTCTCAGAAGATGGCCCCGGTGCTCCGGCAGGTGTACGACCAGATGCCTGAGCCCAAGTGGGTCATCTCTATGGGTGCCTGCGCCTCGACCGGCGGCATGTTCAACAACTACGCCCTGGTCCAGGGTGTGGACCAGATCGTGCCCGTGGACGTCTACATCCCGGGCTGCCCTCCGGGGCCCCAGTCGCTGATGCACGGCATCCTCACTCTGCACGAGATGGTCATGAGCGGAGAGGCCGCCCGATGAGCGAGGAGACCCCGGTGGCCGGCGAAGCCGCAGTGGAGGCGCCCGCCGTGGCGGTGCCCGACGATCAGGTGCCGGCCGCTCTCGCCGGGCAGTTCCCCGATGTGGTCTTCGAACCCGGTATCGGCCACGACATCGCCAGGATCGCCCCCGAGTCCATCGTCGAATTCGTCGATGCCGCCAGGGAGGCCGGCTTCGAGATGTTCCTCGACCTGACCGCCGCAGATCACCTGCACCGGCGTCCGCAGCGTTACGAGGTAATCGTCAACCTGGTGGATCCGACCCGGCGGTCCCGATTGCTGATCAAGGTCGCTCTCGACGGCCCCGACCCCGGGATGCCGTCGATCACCGGGGTGTTCCCAGGGGCCAACTTCTTCGAGCGGGA
>CBDUUY010000231.1:0-3932 GCA_965370535.1 uncultured bacterium | reverse complement strand
GGGTGGGGATCTCGGTATCCCCCGTCGATGAGCCATACCTGAACTTGAGCATCAAGGGCCGGGTGATCGAGATGCGCACCGTAGACGGCGACGAGGTCATCGACCGGTTGGCAAAGAAGTACCTCGGAGTGGATGAGTACCCCTACCGCTCGGCCGGCGAGGTCAGGGTGACCATGGTGGTCGAGGTGGAGTCGGTAGCCGGGGACCTGTAGTCACCCGGCAGTGACGGTCCGCCGCCCCGGTGACGGGGGATGACGATCTTCGGGGCCACCCCGGCTCATCATGATGCCCGGGCGAACCGGTCCGGCGGTGCCGAACTTGCACCCACCTCTCCTTATTGCATATAGTTCGCAATAAGCGATGCATATTCCAGACGGCTTCATCAACATACCCACCTCGGCCGGTTTCGGCGCCGCCGCCGCCGCCGGGGTATGGCAGGGCCTCCGCAAAGCCGCCGGGGAACTCGACGACCGGCGCATCCCCCTGGCCGGATTGGCCGCCGCCTTCGTGTTCGCAGCCCAGATGATCAACTTCCCGGTGGCCGCAGGCACCTCCGGCCATCTCATCGGCGGCGTGCTGGCTGCGGTGCTGGTGGGACCCTGGCTCGGAACGGTGGTGCTGACAGTCGTGCTGGTCGTCCAGGGAGTCTTCTTTGCCGATGGCGGCCTGTCGGCAATTGGGCTCAACGTGTTCAACATGGCAATCGTCGCCGTGCTCGGCGGCTACGCCGTCTTCCTCGGCATCAGGGCGATCCTCCCCCGCCGAGACGAGTTCGTTGGGGTGGCCGCCGGGATCGCTGCAGGAATCTCGGTGATGCTGGCCGCTCTCGCTTTCAGCCTCGAGTACGCCATCGGCGGCGAGGGCGGTGCCGATCCGGCCACCGTCACCGGAGCCATGGTCGGAGTCCACGCCCTCATCGGCCTCGGCGAAGGGATCATCACCGCCCTGGTGGTCGGCGCCGTGCTGCGCACCCGTCGCGACCTGGTCCACGGCGCCCCCGTCAGGGAGGCAGCACATGGATAGGCGCACCTGGATCTTCCTCGCTGCGGGACTGATCGCCGTCCTGCTGATAGCGGGCATCGCAAGCGGATTTGCATCCGGGGAGCCCGACGGGTTGGAGAAGGTCGCCATCGACCAGGGTTTCGACGATGCCGCCGCCAACCACGCCCTCGCCGATGGGCCACTGGCCGACTACCAGGCCGGTGATGAGGAAGGCCGACTGTCCACGGGTATCGCCGGCGTTCTCGGCGTGGCCATCACGCTGGCGATCACCACCGGATTGCTCATGACGGTTCGCCGATTCCGCACCGGCGACGAGGGTTAGTGGGCCGCGGGCACGTCCACGCCCTCTACCGGCACGAGATCGGCCTGCTCCACAGGTTCGCCCCCCAGGTGAAACTCGCAGCAGTCCTGCTCTTCGTGGTGGCGGTGGTTGCCACACCCCGGGAGGCGTTCTGGGCTTTCGGGGCACATGCCGCACTGCTGGTGGCCATCACGGCGGCCGCCCGCATCCCGCCCCGGTTCGTGCTGCGCCGACTGGTGATCGAAGTGCCGTTCATCCTGTTTGCGGTGTTCCTGCCGATCGTCGGGCGCGGCGACCGGGTGGATGTCGTCGGCATGTCTCTGTCCGTCGAGGGACTGTGGGCTGCCTGGAACATCGTCGCCAAGGCAACCCTCGGGGCGTGGGCTTCAATTGTGCTGGCATCCACCACCCAGATCCCGCAACTGTTGAAGGGACTCTCCCGGCTGCGTTTCCCTGCTGTGATGACCGCCATCATGGGATTTATGGTCAGGTACCTCGATGTGATCGTCGGAGAATGGAACCGGATGCGGGTGGCGCTGTGGTCGCGCGCCTACCGGCCCCGCAGCCTCCGCCAGGCGGGTGTGCTGGCACAGGCTTCGGGCACCCTGTTCGTGCGCTCCTACGAACGCGGCGAACGGGTCCACCTGGCCATGCTGTCCCGCGGCTACACCGGGACCATGCCCGACATCGACGAACCCAAACCGGCAGGCCGCCAGTGGCTGGGCGCCGCTCTCGTCGTCCTGGCCGCCGGCACGATCGCCGCCCTCGGGTGGGTGACCCGATGAGTGTCCCCACCGTCGAGATGCAGGGTGTCTCCTTCTCCTATCCGGATGGCCACCCCGCCCTGTCCGGAGTGGATCTGCATGTGCACCCCGGCGAACGGCTCGCCCTGCTGGGACCCAACGGCGCGGGCAAGACCACCCTGGTACTGCACCTGAACGGCATCCTGGTCGCCGACACCGGGACGGTCCACATCGCAGGCCTCCCGGTCGAGAAGGCCAATTTGACGGAGATCCGCCGCAGGGTGGGGATCGTGTTCCAGGACCCCGACGACCAGTTGTTCATGCCCACCGTCGCCGACGATGTGGCCTTCGGGCCCGCCAACCTGGGCCTCACCGGCGACGACCTCCGCCAACGGGTCACCCGGGCCCTCGAATCCGTCGGCATGGAGGAGCGCAGGGACCGCGCCCCCCACCACCTCTCCTACGGAGAACGGCGCCTGGCTGCCATCGCCGGTGTGCTGGCGATGGAACCGGAGATCGTGGTGCTGGACGAACCGACGGCCAATCTCGACCCGGCCGGGCGACGGGAACTGGCCGAAGTCCTCGACACCCTGGGCCACACGATGCTGCTGGTCACTCACGACCTGCCGTACGCCCTGCAGTTGTGTGACAGGGCGGTGATCCTCAATCGCGGGTCCATCGTCGCCGACGGCCCGACCCGGGAGGTTCTGGCCGACCGCGAGGTGATGGCCGCCAACCGCCTCGAACTGCCGCACGGGTTCGACCCCACCATCCTCTGAGCGGCGGACGATGCGAGGCCGTACGCTCCTGGGATGAGAGAGGGCCGCGAAGGACCACTTCTCCGGATGGCGAAGGCCACCCCGCCGGATCGGGACCGCTATGTGGATTTCCTTCGCGGGTTCAGCATCGTCGTCGTGGTACTGGGGCACTGGCTGATCGCCGTCGTCACCTGGCAGGGCGGCGAAGTCACCGGCGCCAACGCTCTCGAACAGATCCGGGGCCTGTGGATCGCCACCTGGGTGCTGCAGGTGATGCCGCTGTTCTTCTTCGTCGGCGGGTTCGCCAACCTGCGCAGTTGGCGGGCCTCGCTCCGCAAAGGCGGTGGATACGCTGCTTTCCTCCACGGGCGTCTGATCCGGATGATGAGGCCGACCATCGTCTTCCTGGGGATCGGCCTGGTGGTGACCGTCACCCTCGACGCCCTGAACGTGGCGGACAACGTAGTCTTCCCCGCTTCGACACTGATCACCCGGCCGTTGTGGTTCCTGGGCGTGTACATGATCGTGGTGGCACTGGCTCCCGTGATGGTGTCCCTCCATGAGCGCTTCGGCTATCGGGCCGCCCTGGCACTGACCGCCACTGCGGTCGTCGTCGATGTCTTCCGGTTCGGCCTCGATATCACCGCCATCGGCTACATCAACTACCCGGTTGTGTGGCTGCTGGCGCACCAGATCGGGTTCCTGTACGCCGACGGCGTGCTGACCCGCCGGGTCTCGGCCTGGCTGGCGGCCGGTGGCATCCTGTCGCTGATCGCCCTGATCAACTTCGGCCCATACCCGGGGTCGATGGTCGGGTTGAGCACCGATGAGTTCTCCAACATGGATCCGCCGACCACCGCCATCGTCGCCCTGACGGTCTGGCAGGTAGGCCTGGCCATGCTGCTGCGGGGACGGATGTCGCGCTGGCTGGCAGGGGTGCGAGCCTGGGCCGGGGTGATCTTCGTCAACTCGGTGATCATGACGATGTTCCTGTGGCACCTGACGGCGATGCTGCTGGGTATCGGGATCCTCTTCCCGCTGGGGTTCCCCCAACCCGAGGCCGGGACCGCTCAGTGGTGGCTGCTGCGCCCGGTGTGGATCGTTCTGCTGCTGATCCTGCTGGCCGGA
>CBDUUY010000230.1:0-3990 GCA_965370535.1 uncultured bacterium | reverse complement strand
CGGATAGCCCGCCGGGAGGCATCCGGTACCAGTAGCGGTGGTGGCTTGTGAAGCCCGCCCGCCGGTAGAGATGCTCTGCAGGTGTGTTGCCTTCGAACACCTGGAGGTAGCCGATGCGGGCACCGTGGCTCCGACTCCACGCGAGGAGAGCACCGACTACCCGGGTCGCCAGGCCCCGTCTGCGGCGGTCGGCGTGGGTTGCCATCTCGAAGAGGCCGGCGTGATCACCATCTGCGACGGCCAACCCGACCGCGACCGGGGTGCCCTTGTCCTCGATGGCCACAAATCCCGTGGCCGGTTCGATCCGCCCCAGCAGGTCCTCCAGGAGCGTGCGACGGGTCGGGCCGTACCCCGACATCTCGGCGAAGGCGTCCATCCACCGGGTGGTGGCGGCCGGGACGACCTCTAGATCAGGTGGCCCTGCCGACCCGGAGAGGTGCGCCGTCATCACCGCCACCCCCGCATCGAGCAGGTACCCGCGGGCGGCCAGCATGTCGTCGAGACCGGGCGCAGAAGCCGCCGTCAGCTTGAAGATGGCGGGGTGGCCCCGCTCCCGATACCAGGCCTCGATACCGTCGACGGTCGTCTCCAGGTCCGCCGACTGCCACACGCTCGCCGAGTTCAGGCGGCGGTGCATGCCATCGGAGAAGCGGGCCTCCCACCCGGGGCCACATGCGGTCTCCCCGGCCGGCCAGGCCCGGTCGGCGAGTCCCTCCAGCAAGCGGATCTCGGCGGGTGATGTCTTCATGCTGGCCCGGAGTCTGCCACTCCTTGCAGAGGCAATCGGGTCCGGTAGAGCAGGGATTCGAAAGGGTCTTGAATTGACTCCCCACATCGGCTACTCTAAGTAGTGGAGCGACCACGCAGGGTCCTATGTTCTCCCTGCTCTGCGGCTCCTGGGTTGAGGGCGGGTCATACACACATGGTTCAGCCTGTGACAACAACCACCGAATGGGCCGCCTTCCTCCGGAGGCAATTCCTGCCTGCGGGATCCCCCGCCGCCGGTGGCGTACTCGTGGTCGCTTCAGAACCGATCATCGCTGAGGCCCTCGCCGTCGCCCTCAGCACGTGCGGAGTGGCGGCCAGGCAGGCCGTCGCTCTTCCATGGCACCGGAGCCCATCCCACCGGGGAGCGGGGCCGGCTGTTGTGGTGCTGGGTCCTGGTGAATCGGACGCGGCAATGGCGAAAACCGTGTCGATGCTGGTCGGCGCCGGGCACCGGGTCGCCGTGATCTCTGGGGCTTCAGACAACCCGGCGCTGGGTGATTGTGTGGATGCCGGCGCAGAGGCGGTCATGTGCGAGTCCAGCAACCTCAACGAATTGGCGACGTTGATGCACGAACTCTCCCAGGAGGGTCCCGTGCAATCGCCGGTGGACCTCGACGGTCTGCGAACCCGCGCCCCGGCATTCGGTGGCGGACCGGCACCCCTCCGCCGACGCTTGGCAGGTCTCACCAATCGGGAGAGTGAGATCCTCGCTGCCCTGATGGCGGGCCGCCGTGCCGCCGCCATCGCCCGCAACGACTTCGTCTCGTTGCACACCATCCGAACCCAGATTCGCTCGATGCTCCGCAAACTCGAGGTGCACTCTCAAGTGGAGGCGGTGGCGTTGGCCCACCGGGCCGGCTGGGTGCCGGGTTCCGAACGCTGAATCGGACCGTCAACGTCCTCTCGAACACTCTCCGCGCGCAATTACCCCATTTTGGGTATTGTATTGACTACCGAGAGTGGTCATCATACGAGTGTGGTGATTAGACCGGTCCGCGTGAACGGGCTAGTCACCGACCCTCACCGAGAGGAGGTTCGTCAATGAGGGATTTCATGTACAACCTGTTCCACAAGGACGAGGGGGCGACCATGGTCGAGTACGGCCTGATGGTTGCCCTGATCGCCATCGTGGCGTTGCTGGCAGTGACTGCGCTCGGCGGCAGTGTGAGGGACATCTTCACAAACATCGCCTCGGCGCTGACCCCCTGAAGCGATGGGAACGATGGTGAGCCGGGAGTCGGGGCGGACGGTGTTCCGCCCCGGCCGCCCCGGCCGGAAAACCCGGTTGATACGACTCGATGACGGCGCTGCCATTGTGGAATTCGCCCTCATCCTGCCGCTGCTGATCATGCTCGTCTTCGGCCTCGTCGAGTTCGGGCGGGCCTACAACGCCAACATCACCCTGACCCACGCCACGAGGGAAGGTGTGAGGGAGTTGGCGATCAGCGGCGATCAGGTCGCAGCCGTCATCACCACCCGGGATGCCGCGACCACGCTCGACCCTGCCCTCCTGCAAGTGAACACCTCGACCTGCACGCCCGGGGAGATGGCCCGGGTCCATGTGCGGTACCCCTTCGATTACAACATTCCTCTGTTCGGATCGGCCACTTTGACCCTGGAATCCGAGGCGGTGATGAGATGCGGTGGATAAAGGATGATCGCGGCGCCACAGCGGTGATGGTGGCCGTCATGCTGGCTGCCTTGTTGGGCATGGTCGGCCTGTCCGTCGATGTCGGTGCCCTGTACCAGGAACGCCGCGAACTCAGCAACGCAGCCGATGCCGCAGTCCTGGCCATCGCCGAGGACTGCGCTCTGGGCACCCGTTCGTGTGATGCGGCCACGGCGCAAGCCACCGCGGTCGCATATGCGGATGAGAACACCCGCGACGGGACCGCCGACGTAGTCGAGCTTTCTCTTGACACTGCCCAACGCAGCATCTCCGTGATCACCGGTACCCGCAACCCCGACGGGACCACCAAGGTGCGTCCGTTCTTTGCCCAGGTGATCGGCTGGGAGGGCGCCACCGTGAAGGCCTCGGCGACTGCCATCTGGGGTTACCCCCGGACGGTGCGCGTCAATCTCCCGTTGATCATCTCCGAGTGCGAATTCCCTCGCGGAACCCCCGTGCCCACTCCCGAGAGGGTCCTGTACTTCCACGACGGCAACAACGCCGAATCGTGCAACGCGGTGGCAGGGATGGACACCGACGGGGATGGCGTTCTGGCCGGGGGCTTCGGGTGGCTGCTGTCCGCCAATTGCGACGCGATGCTCACCGCCAATCGGTGGTACTCGGTGGATCCGGGGACATCGCCGCCTGCTTCCTGCTCACCGGTGGGCTTCGAGGCCCTGGTGGGGAAAGAGATTCCGATCCCGATCTTCGACGACATAGAGATGGTCGGCGCCGGCGGCCGCTACCACCTGGCCGGTTTCGGCCTCTTCCACGTCACCGGATACAACTTCGGCGGCCAGTACAAACAGCCCTCCCCCCCACCTTGCGGCGGCGACGAGCGTTGCATCAGCGGGTATTTCACTTCGGGTGTCGTCTACGAGGGGGAGCCGGGGGGAGAGGACTGGGGATTCGCCATCGTGAAGCTGACCGGATAGGAGACCGCCATGCGAAGGATCATCGGAATTGTGGCGTCCATCGCCCTCGTTGGGGCGGGGACCCTGCTGCTCGTCGGATATGTGAGCGGTGCAGAGGATCGCGCCCTTGCCGGTGAGGAACTCGTCGGTGTGCTGGTCGTCGATCAGGCGATCGAAGTGGGCGCTGCGGTCGAGGACATAGCCGACGCCGTCCGGTTCGAACAGGTTCCGGTCAAGGTCCGGGTCGAGGGCGCCGTCGATGATCTCGAGGATCTCGCCGGGCTGGTCACATCTTCCGGGTTGCTGCCGGGGGAGCAGATCACCATCTCCCGTTTTGCCGATCCCGCCTCACTCCTCGTCCACCAGCCTGTAGAGCGGCCGCCCGGCACGGTGCAGGTGACCGTGTCGCTGTCTCCCGAACGTGCAGTTGGGGGCCAGCTCGTGCCGGGGGACACCGTGGCAGTGATCGCCTCCTTCGATCCGTTCGATGTCACATATATCGAACCCGGTGAAGTGATCGATGGTGGCGAGATCGGGAGCGAAGGATCCCCGATCTACGTGGGAAGCACCGGTGATGACGAGTCCGCCGGCCTTCGCACCCCGAACTCGACTCATCTGATCCTGCACGGAATCGTGGTC
>CBDUUY010000229.1:0-4003 GCA_965370535.1 uncultured bacterium | reverse complement strand
GGGGTTGTCGATCTAACGACATGGCGGTGGCTGAGGGCGGGGTGCCGTCCTCATCACATCCGATGGCTGCACATCTGGGGCGCGCTATACCATGAAGGCTGGAACGTTTGGGGTGTCCGAGGCTGCCGGACCCTCCCGACAATCGGGGTTGACTCAGTCCTATGGAGACGGAGGGGAGCAGGGGATGACTGGTTTGGGACGTACTGGCATGGCCGTTGCTGTGGGGATGGCTCTTCTGTTGGCGGTGGCGGCATGTGGTGATGATGCTGCTGCTGATCCGGACCGTTTCTGCGAGGTCGACGACCGGTTCGAGCAGCTTGGTGATTTCTTGGCCTTGCCGTCGGATGAGGCCCCCGAGGCAGTTGCCGAGGCGAGAAACATCCTCAGTGACGGCTTGAAGGTGGCTCCTGAGGAGATTCGACCCTCGTATGAGTTGCTCGTCGAAGCGTTCATACCGATCCTCGACGTGTTCGAGGCTGCCGATTTTGGTGATGCGCCGACCGATCAGGAAGCACTTGGTGCAGCCTTTGCGACCTTTGAGTCAGATGCGGTCCGCGCAGCGAGCGACGCCGTGGAGAGGTGGGTCGACGCCAACTGCTCTGCGTAGGCCGCCTGATTTCAGCTGGGCCATTTCTGTCTGGGGACGGGTGGGTACGGAGCGGCGGCAAGGCTGGTTTCCGTGGACTCCGTTGACGCTACGCCGGCTAGAGAGGTTCCTCAGGGGACGTTGCTGCAGATTGGGACATGGGATGGTGCCGTCACCTTGGCGCAGACGCCTGCGGTCCATCGACAGGTGGCGGCACGAGGTGACACGCGCGCCCGGATGGGCAGCGATCGGTCGAGTACACCTCTTCGCCATCGGTGGTCCGGACCACGGCGAATCTGAAGCCGGACCACCGGCCGTTGTCACAGCTTGCGAACACGCTTGCCGATCAGTGATCTGATCTTGTCGTAGGACGGCGGTGGCCCGGTGCGCACTTTCTTGCCGTCGATGAACAGTTCAGTGGTGAATCCCCATTCGGCTACCGCGGCCCGCTCCGAGGTGTCGATCTCGCGGAACATCACCGGGTCACCGAATTCGGCTGCGGCCCGCCGGGCTCTCTCCGTGACGAGGTTCTGCGCCATGCACCACCCTGAGGTGAACGCGGTGACGTTGACCTTGCCCGGCACCGGTTCGGGGAGCCGGGTTCCCTTTTCGAACCATCGGGGTGGAGCAGCGTCCGCGGTGAAGGATTTCCAGAGCAGGACGGCCATCCCTTGCCGGTCCGTCTTCTTGTATCCGTGCTTCCGGAACCAGGAAGCCTTCATCCAGAACGGCAAGGCGATTCCCCAGGCGGCCATCCCCTTCGCTCCGAGGGCCTTTGCATCCACCTCTGCTGCTTCGAGCAGAGCGCTCCCCATGCCATGACCCTGGAAGTTTCCGCGACCCTGCTTGTGGCCGTGTACCCAGATGCACAGGACCAGATACAGATCCTCACCGTCGGCCCACGATTCCTCGATGGGCAGGTACTGGATCATGCCCCCGACCTCACCGGAGTCATCGAGTGCCAGTTTGGCCCGGAGCCCCCGCTGCAGGTATTGCTCGATCCAGCAGCCGCGCCGGGGGCCGGCCTCTACCGCCTCGTCGGACCAGTCTTCCAGGCACAAGGAGAACAACTCGCGGTGTTCATCGGAGAGATCGACGACTCGCACGCTTCCTCCTCGGGAGATGACACAGACCTTATCCAACATGGTGCTGCAGGGGCCGCACCGGCACGGCGACCACCCGGCGCGGCCGGGGGGCCTCTTGTGCAAGAAGAAGAAGTTCACCGCAGGATCCGTCGAGAGAGAATCCGGCGTGCAACCATTCGGGGCGTTGATGTGTGATACAAGTGTGGAGAACGCTGCGATCTGGCAGGAGCACTGCCGAGAACTGATCCGCTACGCCACAGTGTTGGTCGGTCCCGATCATGCCGAGGACGTGGTGTCGAGTGTGGTCGAGCGGGTGCTGCGACGGCCTGGGGGTCTGGTGGGCCTGAACGATCCCCGGCCCTATTTGTTCAAGGCGGTGCTCAACCAGAGCCGCAACCACCACAGGGCCGTGGCCCACGCCGCGCCGTGGGCCGATGGGGTGGTGTTGCCGCCTGAGGTGAGACCCGAGGTCGTGGCAGCGGTGGCCGGTCTGCCGGAACGTCAGCGGGCGGCCGCGTACCTGACCTACTGGCGTGACCTTCCTGTGAGGGAGGTGGCCGATCTGATGGGATGTCGGCCCGGCACTGTGAAGCGGTATCTCCACCTGGCACGTCAACGACTCAGAGGGGTGCTGCAACCATGACCACACCATTCGACGACCACGAACTCGCCGAACTCCGGCGCGCTCTCGGGGCAATGGAGGAACAGGCCCCTGAGGCGCCGGAACTCGGCCGGGTCTCGCAGCGGGTGGATCGGTCGAGAAGGCCGCTCCTTGTGGCGGCGGGAGCCGCCGCTCTCACACTGACGGTGCTGCTGCCGGTTGGGCTCTGGTTGAGGGGTGGCGAGGATCCCTCTGGTGAATCGAGCACATCCGTGACTGCCGCCGGCACCACATCGGCTCTGGAGGGCACGGTGCCCATCTCGATCCCCGCCACCTCACCGACGGCATCGTTGGTGTCCGCACCGGAAGCCGGGTACTCGATCCCGGTATGCGATGCCGTCCCCCGCGTGTCGGCCCCGGCGGATGCCTATGCCGACACACCGATCTACGTTGCCAACGAGATGCCAACGAGCGAGGTCAAGGCATGGGCGAGGGCCCAACCCGGCTTCGAGGGGATCTGGATCGATCGAGACCACAACGGCTGGATCACGGTCGCTTTCAGCCGGGACGCCGATGTACGGCAGGCCGATCTCGAGCGGGAGTTCCCCGGAGTGGGAGTCGTGGCCGTGGCGGTGGATTGGACCATGGCGGATCTCCGAGCGCTGCAGTCCCGTGTCTCGTCCGATCTCGGCCCGCTCCTGGACTCACTCGCCACCTGGATATCGGAGGACAAGGGTGTGGTCGGCATCGACGTCGGGGTCCTGACCGACGACATCCGATCCGATGTCGAGGCGAGATTCGGGGATGAGCCGGTCTGTCTCGATGGGCGCGACCCGGCGACGATGCCGGCTCCGGGCCCGCAGCCGCCGTCGGGGGATGGGTGGCGTCTGCTCATCGACGAGTCCGGCGTCGGCCGGCCGTATCGGACCGGCATCGCCACCGATCTCGAGGGCCTGGCGGCACTGTGGGCCACGATCGGGCTGGATGGCCCCCTTCCGGAGGTCGACTTCGAGTCCGAGGTCGTGGTCTGGTTCGGTGCGGTGTTCTCAGGAAGCTGTCCCGGCATCCGCCTCGATGATGTCGTCGTCGATGGCTCGATCCTCCACGCGCTCATCGTGCGGCTCGACGCCCCCATGTTCTGCACGGCCGACGCCAACCCGCGGGCCTATGTGGTGGCGGTGGAGCGGTCGAAGTTGCCGGCCGGTCCGTTCATTATTCAACTCTCTGCCGGCGGGCCGCCCCCAGGAGCACCCGAAGAGCGGACTGTGGTCGACGCGGACCTGTCGCAACCCGGAGCGGTCGCAACTGCCGGGCAGATCGGATCCGACCCGAACCTCCCTCAGCCATTCGTGGTGAAGACCGGTGACATCATCGAACCCGGGTTCCCGGTGCCCTATGACCTGAACGTCCACTGCGGGATCGAATGGCTTGGGGAACTCAATGGGTTCAACTGGCGCACGACCGATGCCATGCCGACCGAATGGGAGGCGCTGGTCGGCGAGACCGAGACGATTCGAGTCGAACTACTGCTCCGCACCGAACCCGTGCCGGTCATCGAGGCAACCGCCGGCGATGTGACCATCACCTATTCACCGACAAACGACCCCGACCCGGGCTGCGACTGATAGGACCCGACGAGACACCCGGCCTGCGTTGCTTCGGTGGCCGGGTGTGTCAACGCTCTCGACTCGGGGCCGTCAACCTGAAGACAAAAGCTGCGGGAAGGTTTCT
>CBDUUY010000228.1:0-4049 GCA_965370535.1 uncultured bacterium | reverse complement strand
CCCGCACGCTCCCTCATCGCCTACGACCACTAACCCCTTGGAACCAATCATCTAGGTATCGGGCATGCCGTCGGCGCCTCTGCCTGCGGGTTGCCGTTCAACCCCGGCCGCGGGCCCAATCCCGGCTCCTGATCCCCTCCACCGGCCACCCCGTGATCCGCTGTGCCACCAGGTTGGTGACCCCGTCGCGATACTCCAGCACCCCGTCGATCACCACGCCCACACTGCGGCGGGCCACCGTGCGGTTGGCCTCCCACACCCCGGGCAGCACGATCACATTGAGGATACCGGTCTCGTCCTCCAGGTTGAAGAAGATGACCCCCTTGGCGGTCATCGGCCGCTGACGGTGGGTGATGATGCCCCCCACCCGGGCCCGGTGCCCGTGCCGGTGGTCCTGCACCGCCCCGTCTATCGGAATGCACCCCTCCTCACCCAGCCATTCCCTCACGAACTCGACGGGGTGCCGCACAGACACACCGGTAGACCACAGGTCGGCCCTGGAGGACTCTGCATCCCCCATCGCCTTTAGCGGCGGCGGGTCGGCGCCTTCGGCCAACGGGAGATGGCCGGGGCCCATACCCGCCAGCGCTCCGGCCGCCCACAGGCCTTCCCGGCGCCCCACCCCGAGCGACTCCAACGCCCCGGCCGCAGCCAGGCCCTCCAGGCCACCCACGGGGAGGCCGGTGCGCTGGGCCAGGTCCACCACGGTCTCGAAGGGCCCCTTCACGGCGCGGGCCGCCTCGATGCGAGCGATCTCGGCGTCGCCGAGGTTGCGAACGTACCGCAGGCCCATCCGCACCGCGGTGGCCATCCGGACCGGGTCGTCCACTGCTCCCCTGCCCCGCCGCCACACCGCCCCCAGGTAGGTGGCGGTGTCGTCTGGGTCGGAGGAATACGGCGCCACCGTGCAATCGAAGTCTGAAGCATTGACATCGGGCGGCAGCACGACGACCCCGTGGCGCAGCGAGTCCTGCACCAGTGAGTTGGGGCTGTAGAAGCCCATCGGCTGGGCGTTGAGCAGACCCGCCAGGAACTCGGTCGGCCAGTGGTGCTTGAGCCACGACGACATGTACACGATGTAGGCAAACGACACCGAGTGGCTCTCGGGGAACCCGAAGGCGGCGAACCCCTGCAACTTGTCCCAGATCTCGTCGGCCGCCGCCCCGGTGATGCCTTTGCATGCCATGCCGGCGTAGGTCTCGGCCCGTAACTTGTCCATCTCCTCATCGGACCGCTTGTGGGTCATCGCCTGCCGGAGACGATCGGACTGCCCGGGGGTGTACCCGGCGCACACCCTGGCGATCTCCATCAACTGCTCCTGGAACACCGGCACCCCCAGGGTGCGGCGCAGGATCGGCTCGGTGCTGGGGTGTGGGAAGACGACCGGTTCCTCGCCGTTGCGACGCCGCAGGAAGGGATGCACCGAGTGGCCCTGGATGGGCCCGGGGCGGATCAGCGCCACCTCGATGGCCAGGTCGTAGAAAGTCTTCGGCTTCATCCTGGGCAGGGTCGCCATCTGGGCCCTGGACTCCACCTGGAACACCCCGACTGTGTCGGCTCTGGTCAGCATGTCGTAGACGACCGGTTCCTGGGGCAGGTCGGCCAGGTCGAGGCTCACCCCATGGGCCTCCTCGATCATGTCAACCGTCAGGTGGAGGGCGTTGAGCATCCCCAGACCGAGCAGGTCGAACTTGACGATGCCCATCGAGGCGCAATCGTCCTTGTCCCACTGCAGCACCGAGCGGTCCTCCATACGCCCCCACTCGAGAGGGACCACCTCCCACAGGGGGCGATCGGCGATGACCATGCCGCCCGAATGGATTCCCAGATGCCTGGGGAAGCCGTCCAGGCGGCGGCAGGCGTCCAGGATACGATCCGACGTCATCCCCGGAGGCAGGTCCACGTGCTCCTGGATCTCGGATGGGCGGCGGGTGTCGAGGTATTTGGTCAGCCCGTTGACCTGGGCCTGGGTCAACCCGAATGCCTTGCCCACGTCCTGCAGCACCGAACGGGCCCTGTAGGTGATCACATTGGCCACCATCGCCGCCCGCTCCCGCCCATAACGCTGGTAGCAGTACTGGATCACCTCCTCCCGCCGCTCTGCTTCGAAATCCACGTCGATGTCGGGAGGCCGGCCCCGCTCCGACGACAGAAACCGTTCGAACGGCAGGCCGAGTCGGATCGGGTCCACCCTGGTCAGCCCCAGGCACCGGCAGACCGCCGAATCGGCCCCCGAACCGCGGATCTGGCAGTAGATGTCCCGCGACCTGGCGAACTGGACGATGTCCCACACCACCAGGAAGTAGCCGGGGAACCCCAGTGACTCGATGACCCCCAACTCGTGCTCCAGGCGGTGGACCACCCCGGGGTCGATGGCATCGCCGTGACCCCGGTAGACCCTTCCGGCGCCCTCGTAGGTGAGGTGGCGGAGATACTCCATCTCGGTGGTGAAGGCACCCGGCATCGGGAAATCGGGCAGGCGAGGGGCAACCAGCGACAGGTCGAAGGCCAGCGCCTCCCCCAGGTCGGCTGCCCGCTCCACAGCACCGGGGTACCGGGCGAAACGCAGGGCCATCTCATCGGGCGGCTTCAGGTACCGCTCGTCGGTGGATGGGGCAAATCCTCTTCCGGCGTCCAGGCCCCGCCGCCCCCCGATCGCCGCCAGCACCTCGGCGAGGTCGGCCTCGGACCGGTCGTGGTAGTGGACGTTGTTGGTGGCCACCGTCGGCAACCGGAGGCGGGCTGCCACTTCTGCCAGCATGCCGTTGCGGGGGTCGTCCTCGGGCATGCGGTGGTCCCACAACTCCACATAGAGGCGTCCCGGGAAGATCTCTCGCAGACGGGAAGCGGCCGACATCGCCCCATCCAGATCGCCCTCCTGGGCCGCCAGGGGCACCTCCCCCCGATGGCAACCGGTGAGAGCGACCAGGCCCCCGTTGCGCGCCGCGGTGGCCAGATCGCCGTAGTCGTACACCGGCCGGTCCTTCTCCCCCCGGAACTGGGCCATGGTGACCAGATTGGAAAGGGCGCCGTAGCCGGATGGGTCGGGGGCCAGCAGCACCAGATGATCGGTGGGCGGAACCACCACCGGCTTGGAGCCGTGCATACGCCTGGTACGGCCACGTCTGGACGGAGGAGTCACTCGCCACGCCGGGGAATCCCCCCCATCGGCTCCGCCCCCGGGGGACGGAGCCACTTCCTCCACCAGGGGGGAAGAACTGCGAGGCATCCCCACTTCGACGCCGTAGACCGTGGGGAGGCCCACTTCCGCGGCGGCGCGGCGGAATCGGGCCGCCCCGTAGAAGCCGTTGTGGTCGGTCACGGCCAGCGCCCGGTACCCGAGGTCGGCGGCCCTCCGCACCAGGTCCTCGGGATGCGAGGCACCATCGAGGAACGAGAAGTTGGTGTGGCAATGCAGTTCGGCGTAACGACCCATGGGGTACTGCAGTCTATCGAACATACGTTCGATTGCACCGCAGGCCCCCCGCCGTGGCATCCTGTGGAATCACCGGCCCCGGAGGGACCAATGACATGGCGGCGAGCAGCAGCAATCCTCACCGCCCTCGCCCTGTTGGCAGCGGCGTGCACAGACGACGACGCCGCTGTCATATCCATCGAACCGCTCACATACGACCGGGCCGGGATCGGCTTCACCTACCCCGGAGACTGGGAGATCCTCGAAGGCCTGGTGACCGAGGACGGCCTCGATGCCGCCGACGGCGCATCGGCCGCAGTAGGCCGGATCAATGCCGCAGGCAACCTGGTGGGGGCCGCCGTCCAGACCTCTCCCGCCGTGCCTCCGGTGCCACCCGGCGAGGAGCGCAATTTCCTGGAGGCGGCCCTGGATCGCCGGGCCGATGACATCTGGGCCGGAGGGACCGTCGGCGAGACCGAATGGACCACTCTGGATGGCCGCGACGCCCGCCGCTACCTGGTCGATTACACCGCCCGCGGCGAACGACTCACCAACCAGGTAATCGTGTCTGTGGAGGGCGGCCGCGTGGTGGTGGTGCAGTGCCAGGCGCCCGCCGGCGAATTCGACCTGATCG
>CBDUUY010000227.1:0-4066 GCA_965370535.1 uncultured bacterium | reverse complement strand
CTGACGCCCCTTGATGGTGGAGAAGGTGATGATCTGGGCAACGTGGTCGGAGCCGTACCTGTCGGCCACGTAACGAATCACCTCGCCCCGGTAGCGCTCGTCGAAATCCATGTCGATGTCGGGCATCTCCTTGCGCCCGGGATTGAGGAACCGCTCGAAGATCAAGCCGAAGGCGAGCGGATCGAGATCGGTGATCCGCAGGCAGTACGACACGATCGAACCGGCCGCACTCCCCCGGCCCGGCCCGGTCCGGATTCCCCGCTCGTGGGCGTGGCGCATCAGGTCCCACACGATCAGGAAGTAGGCGGGGAAACCCATCTCGTCGATGACCCGCAACTCGTAGTCGATCCGTTCCACGACCTCCGAGGGCAGCAGATCCCCGTACCTTTCAGCGGCCCCATCCATCACCAATCGGCGCAGGTAGCTGGTCTCGGTCTGGCCTTCGGGCACCGGGAAGTGCGGCAGGAGGATGTTGCCGAATTCCATGGAGAACTCGGCCCTCTCGGCGATGAGCAGCGTGTTGTCACAGGCACCGGGATAGTCGGCGTCGGGGAAGAGGGCCCGCATCTCGGCGGCGGTGCGCACGTGGTATCCGCTGCCGTGAAAACGGAAGCGGTTCTCATCGCTCATGCGGGCCCCGGTCTGGATGCAGAGCAGTGCGTCGTGCGCCTCCGCCTCGCTGGCGTGCGTGTAGTGGCAGTCGTTGGTCGCCAGCAGCGGAGCGCCGATCTCACGAGAGATCCGGACCAGGTCGGGCATCACCTTGAGCTGCCCATCTACCCCGTGGTCCATCAACTCGATGTAGAAATTCTCCTTGCCGAAGATGTCCTGGTACATGGCGGCCGCCTCGACCGCTCCCCGGAAATCACGCACTCCCCCGACGTTGCCTTCCTCGTCGTAGGCATCCGGTGCCAGCAACTGAGCGACATGACCGCCCAGGCACCCACTCCCGGCGAGCAGGCCTTCGGAATGCTGGGACAGCAACTCCACGTCCATCCTGGGCTTGTAGTAGAAGCCCTCGAGGAAGGCCTTGCTCGAGAGTTGGATCAGGTTCTGGTACCCGGTCTGGTTCATCGCCAGCAGCGTGATGTGGTAGCGGGTGTCCTCCCGCCTCGGCGGTCGATCAAATCGCGACCCCGGGGTCAGATAGGCCTCGATGCCGATGATGGGCTTCACGCCCGCCGCCGTGGCGGCCTTGGTGAAGTCCACCGTCCCGTACAAGTTGCCGTGATCGGTCATCGCAACCGCAGGCTGGTGATCGGCCACCACG
This sequence comes from uncultured bacterium, assembly GCA_965370535.1. Taxonomy (GTDB): domain Bacteria; phylum Actinomycetota; class Acidimicrobiia; order Spongiisociales; family UBA11373; genus JAHJML01. Next base: position 2,796 of record CBDUUY010000227.1, on the reverse strand, counting down.
GCCTCGATCACATCCTCGATGCGGGCCGCGCCGTCCAGCAGCGAGTACTCAGTATGGAGATGGAGATGGGCGAACCCGCGCTCGTACACCCGGCCCGTGCCTTCCTCGTTAACTACAGACGTGTAACCATCCGACGATACCAGCCGGGGGTCTCCTCCGAACCAGAGCCCGGTTACTCCTTCCCCACCCGCCGACGATCAGGTTTCCACCCCCGGCGGCGCACCCGTAGAATCATCGGGCCGACGAACACCGCGCGACCCCGGGCCGGCAGGCGAGACAACACGTTCGCCGCCACCGGGTGCCGACGACCATCTCTGAGCCAGGAGGACACGATGTACGCACGGATCGAGGAGACCCTCGCGGACAAGGCCGAAGGGTTACTCGGCCACACCTGTGAGACCATCCCCAAAGAGAGCCTCCACCTCCCGGGGCCCGACTTCATCGACAGGGTGATGGCCGACACGGATCGCAACGCCGCCGTGCTCCGCAACCTCCAGACGATGTATGACCACGGCCGCCTGGCAGGCACCGGCTATGTGTCGATACTCCCGGTCGACCAGGGCATAGAGCACTCGGCCGGCGCCAGTTTCGCCCCGAACCCCATTTACTTCGATCCGGCCGCCATCGCGGATCTCGCCATCGAGGGCGGCTGCAACGCGGTCGCATCCACACTCGGTGTGCTCGGGGCCGTGTCGCGCAAGTACGCCCACAAGATCCCGTTCATTCTCAAGCTCAACCACAACGAGTTGCTGACCTACCAGGGCGAATACGACCAGACGATGTTTGCCTCGGTAGACCAGGCGTTCGAGATGGGCGCCGTAGGCGTCGGCGCCACGATCTACTGGGGTTCGGAGCTGTCCCGCCGCCAGTTGCAGGAAGTCTCCATTGCCTTCGAGAAGGCCCACGACCTGGGCATGTTCACCGTGCTGTGGTGCTACCTCCGCAACCCGGCCTTCGAGGTGGACGGAACCGACTACCACGCCGCCGCCGACATCACAGGGCAGGCCAATCACCTGGGCGTCACTCTCGAGGCCGACATCATCAAGCAGAAGCTGCCCACCAACAACGGCGGGTATCCGGCGATCCACTTCGGCAAGACCCACGACAAGGTCTACAGCGAACTGACGACGGATCACCCGATCGACCTGTGCCGATACCAGGTGGCCAACGGCTACATGGGGCGTATGGGACTCATCAACTCAGGTGGATCGTCCGGCGACAACGACCTCCAGGATGCCACCGAGACCGCAGTCATCAACAAGCGGGCCGGCGGCACCGGCCTCATCAGCGGCCGCAAGGCGTTCCAGAAGCCGATGGGCGAGGGCATCACACTCCTCAACGCCATCCAGGACGTCTACCTCTGCGACGAGATCGACGTCGCCTGACCAGGGAGCAACAGTGCGAATTGGAATCCTCACCGGCGGTGGCGACGTCCCCGGCCTCAACGCCTGCATCAAAGCCGTAGTCGAACGCGCAACGAACAAGGGCCATGAGGTCCGTGGCATCCGGCGCGGCTGGGGCGGCTTGTTGTACACCAATCCGGATGATCCCGATACGGTCGCCGAGCACATGGTGCCGCTCGACCCCGCCTGGGTGAGGACCATCGATCGCTCAGGGGGCACCGTCCTCCACAGTTCCCGCACCCACCCCGGCAAGGTGAAGGCCGATGCGGTGCCCGATTACCTGGAGGCCGAGGGCGAGGCCCCCTACGACTTCACCCCCCATGCCATGAGGGTGCTGGAGTCGCAGGGCATCGACGTCCTGATTCCCATCGGCGGCGACGACACGCTCTCTTACGGCCTGCGCCTGCATGAGGAGGGCATCCCTGTGATCGCCATCCCCAAGACCATGGACAACGACGTGCACGGGACCGATTACTGCATCGGGTTCTCCACGGCCGTCACCCGCGGTGTGGAGTTCATCCACAATCTGCGGACCAGCACCGGCTCGCACGAGCGGATCGCCGTGGTCGAGTTGTTCGGCCGCTACAGCGGAGCCACCTCCCTCGTCACCGCATACCTGGCAGGCGTAGACCGGGCAGCCATCTCAGAGGTCCCGGTGGACATCGACAGACTCGCCGGTCTGCTGGTGCAGGACAGGGCAGCCAACCCCAGCAACTACACCATGATGACCATCTCCGAGGGCACGGTCATCGAGGGCGGCGAGATGTCGCTGTCCGGGGATGCAGATGCATACGGGCACCGCAAACTGGGGGGCATCGGCGTGCAGACCGGCGCCATGCTGAAGGAGATCACCGGCATCAACATCATCAACCAGCAGATCGGCTACCTGATGCGGTCGGGCAGTCCCGACTCGCTCGACCTGATGGTCGCCAACAACTACGCGGTGATGGCGACGGATCTCGCACTCGAAGGACTATCGGGCCGGATGGTCGCATTGCGGGGCGGCACCTACACCAACGTGCCGATCTCGGTCACCGGGGAAGGTGTCAAGCGGGTGGATGTGGACGAGTTGTACGACGTGGACGCCTACCGTCCCAATGTGAGGCACGTGGGCGGCAAGCCCATGTTCCTGTACTGACCAGCCAGCGGCCCCCGACAGCAGATTCGACGATCCCCATCTAGGAGGGGAAATGAGCGTCATCGGAGTCCTCACTGCCGGGGGGGACTGCCCCGGCCTCAACGCCGTCATCCGGGCGGTGGTCTCCCGTGCCCACGAGAACCACGACTCGGAGGTCGTCGGCATCATGAACGGGTGGGAGGGCCTCATGAACGGCAACACCCGATTGTTGGAACGCAAGGATGTGCGCGGCATCCTGGTGAGGGGCGGCACCAT
>CBDUUY010000226.1:0-4073 GCA_965370535.1 uncultured bacterium | reverse complement strand
AACGCCGATCCGTGAGGTACGAACGTCGGCAACCTACTCACCACTCCGAGCTGACAAGCCCTGCATTCAGGGCGAACTGGTGATCCTCCCGGAGTTCGAGCCCGCCCTGAAGGGAATCGACGGGTACTCACATCTGTTCGTCATCTGCTACTTCCACCAACTCAGGCCTTCCCAACTCGGACCTCTTCAAGTCCGGCCGCGCCGGCTGGTTCAACGAGGGTTCGAACTGGAAGATCTCCCTCTCCTTAGGGTGTTGGCCCTCGACTCTCCCACCCGCCCCAACCCGATTGGACTCACCTTGGTCCAACTCCTGGGAAGGGAAGGGAGGCGCCTGTCAGTGAAGGGACTGGACCAGTTCGACGGCACTCCCATCCTCGACATCAAGGGCTATCAACCGGACTACCAAGCGCCGAAGTTCTCGCTCCCGGACTGGTACGAGCGATTGATGGACCCGTCCGGGCACATCTAGGAGGACCGCGATGATGTGTGGGCTTCGTCTCCGCACGGCTATCTCGGTGGAGGCTGCTTTGTTGACGGTCTGTCGACCCGGACCCAACGACAGGGTTGCACGGCTTCCCGAGACTTGGACCGTGGGAAGAGCCCCGGAGGGAGGCACCATGATCGAATGGGAAGACCCCGAATCGAGTGCCCCCGCCACCGACACGATCGTCGTTGCATTCACGACCCGAGACCCCGGTGGGCAGGTACTGGCGGAAGCCGTGAGGCAGACACATCGGTGAAATGGGCGGCTGGTGATGGTCTACTCCATGAAGGACCGGACCCAAGAACAGCCACGAGATGCTCGACCTACATAAGCATCAGCCGGGACTGAAGGAGCTCGAGAGCCAGCTACGCACCGAGGGGGTTCCGCACAAGGTGGGCATGCACGTGCGAGGCCGGTCCCCAGCGGAAGACCCCGCCGAGACCGTCCGCGAGGAAGGACGCCGCCTATGGTGATTGGGTATCGGCGGCGCTCGAGGACGAGCAAGTTCATGCTCGGTAGCAATACCCAAGAGCTCCTCTTGGAAGCTCCATGCCCCGTCCTGGCACGGGGGTGACCGCGGTCCCGAAGGCTGGAAGGCGTTCGCTGTGGAGTGGCCGATGGGATCTACCGATCTGAGCGTCAGGATTGACTTCGCCATGGCCGAGGAGGATCGCGTGCTCCTCCACTGGCGAGCTACGGGGACGCACACCGGGGTCTTCCGCGGGACACCTGCGACCGGACGCAGCGTCTCCGCATCGGGCCTGATTCTCTTCCCTTCACAAGAGCTTGATCGAGGAGATGCGGGATGAGACCGAGGCCTTTGGAGATCTGCAGACCCTGACGGCCGCCTGGCCACGGCGAGCGCCGACTCAGCACCGCTTGATCACCACCCGAATATCGAACTCCGGACACACACCGCGTCCAGCCCTTCAATCTCGGCCGCGCCAACTCGTCGGTTGGGAAAGGTGTGAGAAACGACACTTCCCTAAGCAATAGAACAAGCCCCCAAAACAACCTTCTGACCAGGGATGATGAGGGGTTCGAGAATGTCTAGTGGGCCCGGTAGGACTCGAACCTGCGACCGTCGACCTGCGACACAAGGCCACAGAAGCCACACAAGATCGCGTCGAGCGTGGCCCCTTCTCAGAGGCGCCTGATCGCCGACGGCCGCCGGCCGCCGGGCCTTGTCGCCCGGGAGGCGGTGGACGGCATCCGTTGTGACTGCAACGCGAACCGGTATCGCCGCCATCGCCCGCACGCGACCCCATCGGTCTGCGGTACCGTCCGGCTCATGAGCCGTCCCAAGAAGCGATCCCGGTCCCGGCCACCGCGTCGGCCCGGCCCGTCTCGCCGAGGTCGCAACGACACGCCGGAACTCCTCGACAGCATCCGCTTCGCCTTGAGTTCGGACCATCCCCTCCCGCTTCTGCTGCTCGCTGCCGGGCTCGTCGAAGCCACCGACGGCCGCAACCGGAACCCGTTCGACCCGGCCGGGCCGGATGTACCCGAAACCGCCGAACTGATCGAGTCCTTCATCGACGTCGACCTCCCCGAGACGACGGCCGTGCTCACCGCCCTCACGCTGCTTCTCGAGGACAGACCCGGTGCCTCATCCATCGCCAGGGAGCTTCGCCGGCGAACCCACCGCCTTCCCTCCTGGCTCACCAACATGACCCCGTTGCGCGTGATCCGGGTGATGGCGACCACCCATCCGTTCCACGACGGAGAGAACGTCTTGGTCGAGGTGCTCACGGAGAATGGTCACGGCTTCACCATCGTCGTCTACATCGATCACAACCTCGGAACGCTGATCAAAGACGCCTTCGTCATCCCGACCGACATCGACGCAGTGCGCGCCATCCTCCTCGACACGGTCAACGACCCCGAGGTCGTGATGGCCCCGCTCGACGCTGCCGACGCCCGGGCCCGTATCGAGGAGGCGGCCGATCGTGCGAGCCGCACCTTCCCCCCGTTCGAATCCGAGACGTGGCCGCTATGCCGGCCCCTCGTGGAGTGGGTGACCCGGTTCCTTCCCGGGGATGGGAACGGGTATCCGTTCACTGAGTGGGGCGATGCGGCCCGAAGAGACATCGAGCGGCGCTTCCTCGCCTCACCCCACTCCGCCGGCCTCGACGCCGAGCAACACGATCTCGTTGATCCACTGCTGTGGTTCGGCTGCGACTACGGCATCGGCGAGCCCCTCAATTGGAGCCCGACCCGAGTCGAGATCTTCCTGCTCGACTGGGTGCCCCGCAAGCTGCTCCTCGATCAGCGCGAACTCCGCAAGATCCCCGCCCTGCTGCGGGCCTTCGTCACCTTCGGCCACGCTGAGATCGAGCTACGGGACGATCTCACCGCCGAGACACTCAGGGCAATCGACCACTTCGAGCCTGAATACCAGGCCGCCATCACCGACCCACACCCCCGAGGCATGCTCGCCCTCCTCGCCGGTGCCGGGATCATCGACATCGACGCCGATTCCGAATGGGACCCGTTGGAGCATCTCGATAGAAGGGTCGGCGGTCGCGGGGCGCTGGACGTCCTCCACAACCGCCCCCTCCCCGACGAGGCGTTTCGGTGGGAGGGCATTCCCGAGGACGTGCATCCGACGGTCGCCGACGTCCTGGAGCGTTGCGATCCCTTCTGCGATCGATGGCTCGATGTCGAGCACCGGACGGCAGTGCGCCGACTGCTGGCCATGGTGGCCGCCGAAGACCCGGGGGTCTTCCGAGGCTCGGGCAGGGTCGACACCGCGGCTGCCGCGCTGTGCTGGATCGTCGGAAAGGCAAACGGGGTCTTCGACCAAGGGTGGGGAGGCCACGGGTCCATGCTCGTCAAGGACCTCATGGGGTGGTTCGGCCTCACCGGGAGCCCATCGAACCGGGCGGCCCGCATGCTGCGCGCCGTGGGCGTCGAGGACCGATGGTTCACGATCTGGAATGCCCTCGGCCACGCCGACCTCCTGGTCTCACTTGAACGAGCGGCGATCCTGACGCATCGCGAGGAGATCGAGCAGCGGGGCTCGTAACCGAAGCACTTCCTTCGAAGGCGCGGGCACCAGCGGGTTCCCAAGGCCCGTCCTATCTGGGTCGGTAGACGTCGGCCCGATGGTCGATGTGAACCACCCGCACGACGTGGTCGGTCGTGTCGATCTCGTAGATGACCCGGTATGCACCCACCCTCGCCGAGTGGAGACCGGCCAATTCGCCGAGTAACGCCTTGCCGACCCGACGTGGGTTCTCGATGAGGGGTCCCACGAGAAAGCCGAGTACTGCAATGGCCACCTTGGTGGGCAGACGATCGAGGCCCCGTCGCGCCGGCCCGGCAACGACGAGATCCCACTGAGACGAAGTCACATCACCGTGGCGCGGAGCCGATCGCTCAACGTCTCGATCTCGTGCTTCGTGGCGATGTCACCTGCCGCTATGGCAACCCTGCCTTCTTCGAGTTGGCGCATCGCAACCGGATCCGAGAGGATTGCCAGGGTCTCCTCGATTGATTCGAGATCGTCCGTGCTGAGGAGAACTGCAATCGGGCGCCCATTGCGGGTAACGGTGACCCGCTCGTGCGTCGTGGAGATCTCATCCAC
>CBDUUY010000225.1:0-4090 GCA_965370535.1 uncultured bacterium | reverse complement strand
GATCCGGTCTTCGAGATGAGTGGCATGTTCTGCCTCTTCCTCGGGCTCCTAATGTCAGGTGCCATGCGATTCACCATCCGCCCGGGCACCGACCCGATCGCACGCGCCGATGCCACGATCCTGGCCGCCATGGGACTACCGGGTGGCGGTGCCGTCAAAATCGGCCGTACACACGTCCTGGTCCGGCCCGATGAGGTCCCATCTCCGACCACTCTCACCCTCGGCCCTCGCTCCATGGAGAACGCACGGACCCGGGACGGCGCCAACGCCGACGCCCAGCGAGCGAACCTGCCCCTCGCCCGGCGAGTGCTCCTCGACGGAGAGGTGGGTCTCGACGCCCGTCACCTCGCCAGGGCACTGCAGGGCCGGCCTGTGACCACGGGGGACCTGGTCGATATCGATCCCGCCTACGGCACCGGGGAACCCGGTGGCGTACCGGTCACAGTCACCATCGGAGACGTCGACCCCGACGGGGCCGGGATGGTCGGCAACGCAACGGTGGTCGCCCAGCGGGATACGTCCGGACCCGCCCTGGTCGGGCACCCGGAGGGCCGGATCGCCGGTGAGGCGCCCACCACGGCTCAGGCGCTCCTGGCAGGACTGGACAACGAACTGGACGTCCTGACCGGATGGCTGTCGCTGCTGACCTCCCCCGACAATCACCCGGACGCCTGGGGCCTTCCCACCGTGGCCGGCATCCTCCTCGAAGGCCCCGCCGGGTGCGGCAAATCCGAGTTGGTGGCATCCGCCGCCGCCAGAGCGGGCACGCTGGTCGAGGAGATCTCCCTGGAACTGGTCTTCAAGCCGGAACGACTGCTCGACCTGCTCGAGAAGGCGGTCAAGGGCACGACCGCCCCTGCCGTCCTGTTCATCGACCGTCTCGATGCGGTGGCAGGAGATGAGGGCATGTTCCGCACCCAGGTGGCCGCCATCATGCGCTGGTTCCTCGATGCGGTCGCCGAGCGGCCCCGGATGGCCTGTGTGCTGGGCATCTCCTCCACGGACCAGTTGCACGACTCGCTGGCTTCCTCCCAGTTGCTCCCCAAGACCCTGTCGATCCCCCCGCCCGACCTGGAGCGCCGCCGCCTGCTGTTCGAGGCCGCCCTGAGCCGGGTGCCGACGGGGGACATCGACTTCGAGGCACTGGCATCCGGCACTGCCGGGTTCTCCGGAGCCGACATCGTCTCGGCGGTGGTCAATGCGTCTGCCGTGCTGGCACGCGGAGGAGACCCCCTCACCACCACCGATCTCATGGAGAGTGCCGCTGCCACCACTCCGTCGCTCGGTTCGGTGCCGACGGGTGAGATGCCCACCTACGGGTTCGAGAGGGTGGCCAACCTCGACGAGGTCAAGCAACGGCTCACCGAGGCGGTGATCTGGCCGATCACCGACCCGGAGAGGTTCAACCGCCTCGGGATCGATCCGCCCAGGGGCCTGCTGCTCTATGGACCGCCCGGCACAGGGAAGACCTACGTCATCCGGGCGCTCGCCCATGAATCGGGAGCGGCGTTCTTTGCCGTCAAGGGCGCCGAGTTGCTCGACAAGTTCGTAGGCGAGTCGGAGCGCGCGGTGAGGGAGATCTTCGCCAGGGCCAGGGCCGTGGCACCATCTCTCCTGTTTTTCGACGAACTCGATGCACTGGCACCGGTTCGCGGCCGCTCCACCACCTCGGTGACCGATTCGGTGGTGGCGGCGCTGCTGACCGAGTTGGACGGTGTCGGCGAACGGGGCGACATCGTGGTGATCGGCGCCACCAACCGGCGGGATCTCATCGACCCGGCATTGCTACGAGCCGGCCGCCTCGAGTCCCACATCGAACTGGGCCTGCCTGCAGAATCGGCCCGCAGGGCACTGCTGGGCATCACCGATGTGCCCTTCGGCGACGATATCGATCTCGACGCTCTGGCGGCCGGCACCGACGGCCTGTCGTTCGCCGACCTGACCGGCATGCTGCGCGAGGCTGCGCTCGGCGCCCTGCGACGGAATCCTTCGGCGATCACCGTGAGCCGATCCGACATCGAAGCCGCAATCGCCCGCCACCGATCCGACTGAACAGCGCTCAGGCCTCGAACGCATCGGCCAGGCTGAGGCTCGCAGCCGCCCCACGTTCCGCACCTGCAAGATCGGGGTTCCACGACGAGATGGAGAAGGCCGCCACCCGTCCGGTCGCCGCCAGGCACTCCATCGCCGAGTGCATCTCGACGAGCGAAGGACCACCGGGCACCGGGTAGTTGACGCCGGGGAGATCATCGGGATCGACGACATCCACGTCGACGTGCACATACAGCGGGCCCAACAGGTCCAGGCTGCGCACCTCATCCACGGCCACCACCCGCATCGCCGATGAGGCCACTGCCTCGTCCTCGCCGGGATCCAGATCCCTGGCGTCCACCAGCACGACCCGTTCGTCGGACAACGGCGTCATCCCTGCGGCCTCCACGACCGTTTGCTCCCCCCTGCCGGTGACCATGGCCAGCGGCATGCCACCCAGGAAACCCGATGCCGTGGTCTCCCAGGTGTGGAAGTCACCGTGGGCGTCGAACCACAACAGCGTCGGATCGATGCCTCTGGCCTGCAACCCGGCGAGCACTCCGATGGCCACCATACAATCGCCGGAGATGACCACGGGGGCGTCCTCCCCTTCCACCAGGCGTGCCAGGCCCCGGTACAGCACGCCCATACGCACCTGAGGCGAGGCATGGGGCAGTTCGGGCGCCAACTCGCGGGCACCGGTCACCTGACCCCGGAACGGCATCGGCTCTCCCATGAAGAACGGCACTGCGATCCTGCCCATGGAGGCACGCTACCGCGTCCGCCCTCCCGTCGGTACAGCGGCGAGCCATCCGTAGACTCGCTCGAATGATCTGGACCCCCTACATCCGCCTCGTCGTTCTCGCGGCCATCGCGGTGCTTTTCGCAGCATGCACATCGGCTTCGGTGCCCATCGGCGACGTTCCTCTTCTCGCCGACGCCACCCCCACAGAGATCCGGGAACTGCTTGCCTCATCCGAGCGTCCTGTGGTCTTGAACGTCTGGGCCTCGTGGTGTGGACCCTGCCGTTCCGAGGCGCCGTTGTTGCGGGCGGCCGCCGCAGATTCGGGGGATCGGGTCCGGTTCATCGGCATCGACGTGCGTGACGATCAGGAAGGAGCCAGGGGGTTCATCGCCGAATTCGGACTCGACGGCTTCACTCACTATTTCGACCCGAGCGGCGCAGTGCCCGCCGACCTGGGCGGGTTTGGGGTACCTCAGACCTACTTCTTCGCTCCCGGCGGCGCACTGGTAGCCGCCCACCCCGGGATCATCGACGAGCGCACGCTGGCGCTGCAGATCGACGAGTTGCTGCGGAGGGACGGTTGATGGAGTTCTCACTGCTGGGGGCGGCTGCCATGGCGATCACCGGGATATACCTGACCCTGTGGTGGGAGGCGGGCCGCGGCAACGCCGCCGACTGCACCAGGGATCTGTGGGACGTGATCATCTCCGCCGGGGTGGCAGGTCTGGTGGCCGGGCGACTGGCTGCGATGATCGGTGGGGGGACCAATCCGTTTGCCAATCCCGCCGACATCCTCCTCATCCGCTCGGGAGTGGATACCGGCATCGCCGCACTCGTCGCCATCGCGGCCGCCGCATTTGTCGCCCGTCGCGATCTGCTGCCGACACTCGACGCCATCGCCCCGGCAACCGTGGCGGGACTGGCCGGATGGCACGCGGGGTGCCTGGTACGCGACGCCTGCCTGGGAACCCCGACCGGGCTGCCCTGGGGAATCTCCCAGGCGGGTAGCGAGATCGCCCGCCACCCGGTCGAGACCTATGCCGCCCTGCTGCTGATCGTCGGTGCGATGGCCCTGGTCTCCTGGAAACGGCGCCACCCCCCTTCAGGCGTGGCCGCCGGGGCGGCCCTTGCGTGGGCGGGAGCGGCCAGACTGATCACAGAGCCGATGCGTCCAGGTATCGGGACCGGCCCCGAGTGGTGTTAAGCCCCCGCCGTCGCTGCCGGCATCGCCTTAGCATGTTGGGCGTACCTACGGCCGCGCTCGGCGGCGGAGCCCTATCAGCCGTAGGCGACCAGATGGTCCAGAGCCTTGCG
>CBDUUY010000224.1:0-4117 GCA_965370535.1 uncultured bacterium | reverse complement strand
GAGCCTTCCTCGTACTTGAAGGAAACCTTGACCTTGGCGCGATACGCCACGACCTCGCCGTCGCTGAGTTGCAGGTCGAGATCGGTGATCTCGGCGATGCGCAACTCTCGCAGCGATGACGCCGCCCGTGCTACGGCAGCCGAAGCGGCCTTCTCCCACGACTCGGAACTGGTCCCGACTAGCTCAATGACCTTGTAGACGCTTTCTGCCACGCGATCCTCCCGGTCGATGCCCCCTCTGTCAACATCGGGTGAGACAGGTATCTGCTGACAATTACTGAGTCTGGGGGCGGGGAAGGAAGATCCCCGATGGTTGCTGTTCGTGACATGTTGGTGTCGTCTGTTCATGATGGAGGGATGAACAGAGATGTCGAGCATCCGGATCCGGAGGTGCCGCCGAGGGCGACACGGCGACGGTTCCCGGCTGAGTACAAGGCGAGGATCCTTGCCGAGTACGAGCGTTTGGCTGATGGCGAGAAGGGCGCGTTGTTGCGACGCGAGGGCCTGTATTCGTCGTTGATTTCGGAGTGGCGTAGACGGGCCGCCGCCGGAGCGGTTGAGGGTCTGGCCAAGAAGCGGGGTCGGCCTGGCCCGGACGCAAAGGACCGCCGGATCGCCAGGCTCGAAGCCGAGAATGAACGCCTCAGGGCGGAGTTGGAGAAGAAGGACAGGGTGATCGAGGTTCAGGGAAAAGTCTCGGCGCTCTTGGAAGAGCTCTCCAGGAGCGCGGACACCGAGGAGAGGCCGAAGCCGTGATCGGCTTCGCAGCGATCGAACTCGAGTCGGTGTTGCCGACCTCGACGGCGTGTGTGGTGCTGAGCCGGTCCAGGGCGACGCACTACCGGCGCCGGGAATCGGGGACCGACCCGACCGTTGTTCGTGAGCGGCAGCGGGCGGCGCAGCCGAGGGCGTTGACCCACACGGAACGGGCCGAGGTGTTGTCGGTGTTGCACTCGGACCGGTTCGTTGACGAGTCCCCGGCGACGGTGTGGGCCACCCTGTTGGACGAAGGCCAATACCTGGCCTCACCAGCGACGATGTACCGGTTTCTGCGGCAAGCTCATGGCGGTGTTATCGAGCGTCGCCGCCAGGCCACCCATCCGCCGAGGTCGCGTCCCGAGTTGGTCGCAGGAGCCCCCAACGAGGTGTGGAGTTGGGATATCACCCGGCTGCGCGGCCCAGGGCGACGCAACTTCTTCTACCTTTATGTGCTGTTGGACCTCTACTCGCGTTACGTCCCGGGATGGATGCTCGCCAGCGTGGAGCGTGCCGAACTGGCCCGCCGGTTGATCGATGAGACCGTCGCCAAACACGACATCGACCCCAAGGCGTTGACGATCCATTCCGACCGCGGTGTTCCCGCCGCCAAACCCGTCGCCCAGCTGCTAGCGACCCTCGAGATCACACGCTCGGTCACCAGGCCCCACACCCCGAATGACAACCCGTTCTCCGAATCACAGTTCCGGACCATGAAATACCGGCCGTCGTTCCCGGACCGGTTCGCCGGCATCGACGACGCCCACGATTTCTGTGTCGGGTTCTTCGGCTGGCACAACCTCGAGCACCGCCACTCAGGCATCGGGTTCCATACCCCAGCATCGGTCTACTACGGAACCGCCAACGAGATCCGCACCCAACGCGGTCATGTTCTCGACCAGGCCTACGCCGCCCATCCCGAACGATTCGTCCAAGGCCGCCCCACACCGCCGCCGCTACCCGACACCGTCTACATCAACCCACCCCAGGAGGCCACCATCACCCACTAATTCCTCGACAAAACTGTCTCACCAAGGTTGACAGGCGCCGAACCGCTGATATGACGACGGCCGAGGGCGGGGATGGCTCACTCCGAACAGCTCACTGATGAGCCCCGCCCGCTGGGCGCTGCGGTCCGAACAGTCCAGGCCCTGTGGGACAATGCTGAGGTGCGTCCAACCCATCGCCTGCTGATCGCACTTGGGGCACTGGTCGTCGCGTCCGTCTCCTGCGGTGGCGAGGGATCGGGAATCTCCGACCCCCCGAGTAGCACCACGTCGATTACAGCGCCGGTTGACGGTACCTCCTCGTCAACCACCATCTCGGCCACGGCACCGGTCGACGGCACCTCATCGTCAACCACCACGACGACGGGCGCCGGGTTCGAGATTCCGGGGGATCTCGGGGATGCGCCGCTGGTCCTCCCACCCCTGGATCGAGGCGTGCTCGTAGAGCAACGCTGGATTGACCCTGACACCTTCCGCGAGATCTGGCGGAATCTAGAAGTCGCATCCGACGGCTTGACGGTAACCCTCACCGCCTGCCGGGTCAGGTACCCCGGTCAATGGGCATTCGACGTCACTCTTGAGGCTCCGGTGGAGGTCGAGTTCCCGATCACCCTCGGCCTCGAACTCAGTTGGGGCTTCGGCGATGTCTGGACTGGAGCGCCGCCGATGGAGGTGGATTTGGCCGCGGCGGGGTCGTTCACGGTCACGTACGACACGGCGAGTTACATGCGTGACCACACGGATCAGTTCCTCGATGATCTCGATACTCGGCAGCGTGAGGAAACCCTCCAGCTGCTCCTGTCCGGTATCAGCGGGTCGAGCGCGACCGGGTGGGAAGGAGCCGGATGCGGATTACAGGTGGACTACTCCCCGAATGCGGCGGTAACCGACCGATTCGTGTTCCTCGACGGCGAGGTGACAGCGGATCTCGTCTCCCCCGAGGGGACGGCCACAGAGGGGACTGTCGAGTACCTGGCGCAGACGGCCGACCTCACCGATCGCTTCACCCCAGCGCGATCGTGGGCACAGCTGTACGGCCACGGGTGGTCGCCGGTGGCGCCGGTGGTGTGGATGGAGCCGGACCGGTCCTTCTCATCGCTGAGCGAGCAATGGACCCTTGGGGGCCGGTGCTACACCCTACGGATTCAATATCACCACGACGAAGGAGACCCCTACGAGGTGTGGCAGTACCAGGGATGTCGGGCCGATGGCCCCGCCACGCATCAGCCGGCGGCGACTCTCACCGTGGGGAACTGGACCATCGTGGCCGCCGGCGAGGATCAGGCAGTGGTGGACGCCGCCATCGAGCGCCTCAAGCCGTTCTTCGTCACTACGCCCTCGCCGGAGCCTCCGACGGCGCCCGGCACGACCATTGCCGAAACCACGTTCAACGGAGCGACCGTGTACTTGGTGCGTCTCGACCACGGCGACGGTATTGCCGAGATCCTGCTGGAGTCACCCGACATTGACTTCTCCAACGGACCCGGCTCGGGAGCGAATGGCGAGATGTTCCGGGGGTGCTGGCAGACGACGGTCTACCACGACCCGGGAATCGCGCTCGTGCTCGTTGGTGACCCCACGTGGGACGTCCGAGTAGGCGACACCACCCTGAACCTGCACGAGGCGGAGGGCGGCATCGGGTACGCGCTCATCGAGTGGACGTCCAATCAGCCGCCCCACCCATCGATCACGACCCCCGACGGCTCCGCGCCATGCTCCTGACCGCGACCCGATCGCGCCGCTCCTGGCGGAGTGCGCTGCGGTTCGATGACCGGTGAGCTGATCACAGTCCAATCCTGTGATGAACTTCTTTTTCTCTCACAAGAGGCCCCGGGACCGGGGCCATTGACGAGCGATTCCTGAGCGGGGAGGTATGCGTCAGCGGCCCCTCAGCACCCCGGTCAAGACTTCACTGCGATGCGCTTCCACGCTTCGGTCGATGGCGCCGTGACCGATGACCAGCCTGGTCACCGTGAAGACACAGCGATCAATTGATCGGCAAAACCTGGACATCGCAACTGACGGGAGGGGTGCGACAGAAAGCAGAACACCCGCCCGAAGGCGGGTGTCTGGTCTGGTGGACGAGACCACCAGCTACTTGTGTACAGCCATTATCGGCCTAAATCGTCCCGAAATCAAGCTTCATTCCCATTCAGGGGGGCGGTGCACATGCCCAGTCCGCGTTGGGGCCGGGTTCGGGAGTTGGCAGGTGAGAACGGTGGCAACTGGTAGCTGCATGATTGTCAACCCTGCCTTGACAAAGGCTCCGGCGGGCGCACGGGACGGGTGAACTACCTCCAGTGTCGACGGCGGGTGAATACTGAGCATCTGACGCCGGTCGAAAACTGCGCGGTG
>CBDUUY010000223.1:0-4117 GCA_965370535.1 uncultured bacterium | reverse complement strand
GCATGGGGCCGCTGGTTCCCTGCGGGAATCCCCACTGGGGCCAGTCACGGACGGTGGCCGGTTCCGGTGCCTGGACCATGGTTCCGTCGGCTTTGCCGACGATGACTCGTTTGAGCGGATCCCACTCGGTCCAGGAGTTCACGATCTTCGGCATCGGGATTCCTCTCTCTCGGGTCGACGGGGCGTAGCTGCCTTCAACTAGACTACCCTATCGATCGATAGGCCCGCCACCCCGGGAGTCCCCATGCCCAGTGCATTCCTGCATCCGTTCACCCCGCCCCGCAAGGAGGAGTTCCTGACGATCACGCGCGGCAAGGGGGCGATCGTCTGGGACGACTCTGGCAAGGAGTACATCGACGGTATGGCGTCGCTCTGGTACTGCAACGTCGGTCACGGCCGCGAGGACATGGCCGAGGCCATCGCCGAGCAGGCAGCAAAACTGGCGGCATACCAAGCATTCGACCCATACACGACACCGCCTACCGAGCAGTTGGCAGCAAAGATCGCCGAGTTGTCCCCCTTCGAGGATGCGAGGGTCTTCATGGGCTCCTCAGGGTCCGAGGCGGTGGACACCGTCATGAAGTTTGCCCGGATCGCCCAGCGCGAGGCAGGGCATCCCGAGAGGCAGATCATCGTCAGTCGCGAGCGCGGGTACCACGGCACCAACTACGGGGGCACCTCGGTGCAGGGGATCGCCCCGAATCGTGAGGGGTGGGGGGATCTGGTACCCGGCGTCATCAACGTCGCCGCCGACGACGAGGAGGCGATGAAGCAGGTGTTCATCGATCACGGCGGTGAGATCGCAGCGATCATCACTGAACCGGTGCAGGGGGCAGGGGGCGTGTGGCCGCCCCCGCCCGGCTACCTGCAGCACTTGCGCGACCTATGTGATGCCTACGGCGCCTATCTGATTCACGACGAGGTCATCACCGGGTTCGGACGGTTGGGGACCTGGTTCGGCAGCCAATTCTACGGGGTCACTCCGGATATGATCACCTTCGCCAAGGGCGTGACCTCGGGGTATGTGCCGCTGTCGGGAGTGATCATCGGGTCCGCCGTCCGATCGGCGTTCGAGGCCAACGAGGGGTTCCTGCTCCGTACCGGGTACACCTTCTCGGGCCACCCGCTCGCCTGTGTCGCGGGCCTCAAGAACATTGAGATCATCGAGAGCGAGGGTTTGCTGGACCGGGCGACGGAGATCGGTGAACGGCTCTCGGGGGGCCTCTACACGTTGCGGGACCAGGGGTTGCTCGTGGATGTCCGTGGGGAGGGCGCAGTGTGGGCCATCTCGCTGCCCGAGTCGGTGAACATCATCGAGGTTCGCGACGCTCTGTTGCGGGAGGGTGTCATCCTGAGGCCGATCCCGCCGAACCACATGTCGCTGTGCCCGCCGTTGGTGACCACCGACGATCAGATCGACAGAATCGTGGATGCGCTCCGTACGGTGCTTTCGGGCTGAGCAGGCTCCGGCTCACCCGAGACGGTACTGCTCCTTGACGATGTCCAGGTAGACGGACGTCTCGACTTCGGGGATTCCGTCGATCGCGCGCTGCCACGAGCGATCGATTCCTCACGGATCCGAGCCGGCCCTTGCCGCAGCTCAGGCCAACCGGGCCGCTCTCCACAACCGCACCGAGTTGACCACCGCGACATCCTCGGCGTCTGTCAGGTCTTCGGGGGTCAGCACCCGTTCTTCCACCACCCCGGCTGCGAGCAGCTTGGACCGGTGAACCCCCGGAAGACACCCGGATTCCAGTGGCGGGGTGAACCAGTGGCCGTCGATGCGAACCAGCAGGTTGGCAATGGTCGTCTCGGTGATCTCACCCCGCTCGTTGACCAGGACCACGTCGTCGACGCCCGGATGGCGAGCCAATCGGTCGTCGTATCGCTGGCGCGCATCGGTCTTGTGGAACAGCATCGGATCGGCGGAGTCGACCGGCACGTCATCGATGGCCAGGACCACCGGCTCGTCGGATGCTTCGAGCGACTCGACCGACACGTCGGTTCTGCCTTCAGCCGAGAGGGTCAGCCTCACCCGGGCCGGCGACGATCCCGCCTCCACACCAGCGGCGTCCAAGGCTGCGCCGACGTCCTCGAGATCGCAGCGGTACCGGAAGTACTCGGCCGAAGCCGTCAGCCGATCGAGGTGCCGGTCGAGCTCCTGGTAGCTCTTGCTATCCCAGAGGAGGGTCTCCAGCAGCAGGAACGGAGGCCGGGCTTCGGTCAGCACCCGGCTCTTGGCCACCGTCTCCGCGTACTCTCCCTCAATGGTCGAGTCCCACGTGATCCCGCCGCCGACCCCGTACTCGGCGGCCCCGGTGGATGGGTCGACCGTGACCGTCCTGATCGGCACGCTGAACACGGCCCGGGCCCCTCCGGGCTCGATGAACCCGATCGCCCCGCAGTACACCCCGCGAGGATCGTCCTCCAGATCCGCGATTATCTCCATCGTCCTCGGCTTGGGGGCACCGGTCACCGATCCGCACGGGAACAGGGCCCGAAACACGTCGGCGATCTCCACGTCGGATCTCAATCGGGACGTGATCGTCGAGGTCATCTGCCATACGGTTTCGTAGCGCTCCAATTGGTATAGCGACTCGACATCTACCGACCCGAATTCCGACACCCGTCCCAGGTCGTTGCGGAGCAGGTCGACGATGATCAGATTCTCGGCGAGGTCCTTTTCCGAGCTCGCCAGTGCCGCAGCCCGTTCCCTGTCGTCCTCGGCCCATCTTCCCCTCGGTGCCGTCCCCTTCATGGGCCTGGTGGTGAGATGGCCATGGCTGAGGTCGAAGAACAGCTCGGGCGAAGCGCTCACCACGACCAGGTCGCCGGTGTCGAAGTAGGCGCCGTATCCGCCTCGTTGCGCGGCGAGGAGGTCGGCGTAGAAGGCAACGGAATCTCCTTCGAGGCGGCTCCGCAGCCGGAAGGTGTAGTTGAGTTGATAGGTGTCGCCGGCGGCGATCCTGTGTTGGATCGACGCGACGGCGCGTCCGTAGCGCGCCGCATCGACAGAAGGCTCCCAACTCTCGACCTGGTAGGCGCCGCTCCGCGCCGGCCTACGGACGGCGACACTGTCTTCGAACACACCGAACCATGCGAGCGGCACTGCCCCGGTCGGAGATACCGTGGACAGCGCTCCATCGAAAGCCGGCGCCGCCTCGTAACTCACGAGACCGCCGACCCACCGGCCCCTCTGTGCTTCCCGTTGGGCATCGCGAACAACCGCTTCGACATCATCCAGATCAGAAGCAACCAACTCCCTGACGAGGCCCGTCAACTCAAAGGAGTGCTCGGCACCCGGGGTCAGATCGTCGAAACGCACGGTGGCCACCGGCCAAGAGTAGGCAGTCACGGACCAACCCCATCGCCTCAGTGTGTTCGGTTCCGGCCCTCGCTTGCCACGATCCCGCCGGTGAGTGTGCCCGGGATGTGACGAGTCCGTGTCGTAGCCGAGCCCGAGCCGATCCACGACGCCCGGGCGGAAGTTCTCCACGAGGACGTCCGCCTGCCCGATGAGTTCCCGCGCCGCCGCCGCCTCGTCCTCGGCTCCCTGGTCGAGTGCAATCGACCGCTTGCCCTTGTTGACGGCCGTGAGGTGAGTGGACGTTTCTCCCCAGACGGGAGGACCCCAGGAGAGGGTGTCGTCGCCACCTTTGGGGTACTCCACCTCGACGATGCAAGCCCCCACCCAGCCGTGGGCCGGGCCGTCACCGCCCTTTCCGCGGGTCCGGCCGCTCAAGGCTGCGACCCGGCCGCGCCCACCTCGGACCGGACCCGTCTGGACAAGGGGCCGGGTGGCAGGAGCGGCGGGACCCACATGCGCCTCATCAGGGCCGAAAGCCTCTGGCCCCGGAGGCCCGAAACGTCAGAGTGTGATCATGCTCGGACGAGCGAAAAGGAGATCAACCACGGTGGGTACTCGGTGGTGGCCACACGGTGGCTAGTCTGACCGCAGAGACGCCGCATTGCCCCGGACCTGAACGGATGGGTGGCGATAGAGAATGATGTCGCTCGAAGTTGCTGTTCCGACCATGTACGCCGACCACCATGTGGTCGAAGTTCGGCGGATCTTGTTCGAGATTCCCGGAGTAGAGACGATCGACGCATCCGCCGC
>CBDUUY010000222.1:0-4126 GCA_965370535.1 uncultured bacterium | reverse complement strand
CGGCGGCAGCGATCAGAGCGGATTCGTCGGCGTGGGCGCCCCCGCAATAAGCGGTGACCGCCTCATCGACGGCAGCCGGGGTATTCGGCATAGCCCGCACGATCGGTACCCCTTCGAGCGCCTCGGCAAACACGGTGATGGGGACGCCGGCGGCCAGCGAGAGCACGATCTGATCGGTGGTGATGGCGGGGATGCCGTTCACTTCTTGGGCGCCTCACCCAGGCCGGGGCGGGGCACATCGGGGAGGTTGCGTTTCCGTATCGTCGCGTAGGCGACTCTGGGGATCGACCCCGACTGGTACCGGTGTTCCGCCTCACCGAGCAGGCGGCGCAGGCGGGTCACCTGCTTCTGGAGTCGCTCGATCTCGTGCCGCATCTCCATGATCCGGCGCACCCCTTCCAGGTTCACCCCCTCGGAGGTGAGTTCCTGGATCATCCCGAGGAGTTCCAGGTCCTCTTCCGAGTAGCGCCTGGTGCCGCCGGGAGTGCGGTGCGGATTGATCAGGCCGCGCCGCTCGTAGATCCGCAGCGTCTGAGGGTGGACACCTGCGAGTTCGGCGGCCACAGAGATGATGTAGACGGCGTCGCCGGGTTCATGTGCCATGACTCATGCTCCTAGATGGGCTCGGGGGTTGTCATCGGCCTCGAGTTCGCGGAGTTGTTCCAGCAGGGCCCTCTCATCGTCGCTGAGGTCGTGAGGTACCTGCACGTCGACGGTGACCAGCAGGTCTCCCAAACGTTTGGCCGTCTCTATGCCTTTGCCGGTGACCCGGAACTTCTTGCCGTTCGCCGTCCCAGGCGGTACCCGCAGCGTCACCTTGCCGTCGAGGGTGGGGACGGTGACATCGGCCCCCAGGGTTGCCTCGGTGTATGAGATGGGGACGGTTATCCAGAGGTCCGCTCCACTCCTGCCGAGGATCGGATGAGTGCCGGCCCGCACCCGGACGTAGAGGTCACCGGCCGGTCCGCCACCGCCGCCGGGCCATCCCTTGCCGCGCACCCGGATCCTGGCGCCGTCATCGACGCCCGCCGGGATCTTCACGGTCACCCGTCTCCCGTCGGCCTCGATCGTCTTGGTGACCCCCGCGATCGCTTCGTGGAAGGTCAGTGAGATTTCGGCCTCACGATCCCGGCCTTGCTGAGGGGCGGGGCGGCGGCCTCTGCCGCTGAAACCGAACAGGTCTCCGAGGCCTCCGAACATGCCGCCGCCGAACAGGTCGCCGAGATCGCCCAGGTCGTCGATGCGGACGTACTGGGAATCACCGCCGGTTCCACCACCGGTGAAGGTGCCCCGCTGCACGGCTTCGCGGGTTGCGTCGTACTGCTTGCGGTCCTCGGTGTCGGACAGCGTTGCGTATGCCTCGCTGACCTCCTTGAACCGGGCCTCGGCTGCCTCGTCACCGGGGTTGTTGTCAGGGTGGTACTGCTGGGCCAGTTTGCGATAGGATTTCTTGATCTGGGCGTCGGACGCGCCGGGATCGACCCCGAGGGCTTGGTAGTAGTCCTTCTCCAGCCACTCCCGGCGCATTGCCTCAGTCCTCTTCCGTCGTCCCGGTGTCGGAGACCCCCACCATGGCGGGGCGGATCACCCGGTCGCCCAGTGTGTAGCCGCGCCGCATCTCGGAGGTCACCACCAGGTGGCCGCTTCCGCCGCCCGTGACCGCCTCGTGCACGTTCGGGTCGAACGGTTCGCCGACCGTCCCGACGATCTCGAGGCCCTCTCCGGCAAGCACGTCGAGCAGTTGCTGATGGGTGCTCTGCATGCCCTCCAGCATCGACTCCTCGGCGGGTGTGCTCGCCTCGTGGGTGAAGGCGCTGTCGAACGAATCGAGCACGGGCAGCAGGGCCTCTACTAGGCGCTGCGAGGACCGGCGCACGATCTCGTCCCGTTCCCTCACCGAACGTTTGCGGAAGTTCTCGAACTCGGCTGCGATACGTTGCAGGTCATCGGTGACGCTCTCCGCATCGGCCCTGGCACCGGTGAGGGCATCGGTCAGCATCGACACCGCCTCCTGCGGATCGTCGGGGAGATCGGGGACCGTCTCCGCCGGCCCTGCTGCTGCGTCGTCGGGTTGCAGGTCGTCGGTCATCAGGACTCGTCGCCCTCGTCCACGATCTCGGCTTCGACGACATCGTCGTCGTCGCCGGACTCGCCGGCAGCTGCCTCGGCCTGGGAGGCCTCGTAGACCTTCTCACCCAGCACCTGTGAGGCGCTCAGCACGGCATCGGCTGCGGTCCGGAGGCGCTCAGCAGATGCCTCCTGGTCCTCGAGGACTTCCTTGAGTTCATCGATCTTCCCCTGGATGCCGGTCTTCTCATCATCGGTGAGTTTGTCGCCGTACTCGTCGAGCATTTTCGCCGTCTGATACGAGACGTGGTCGGCCTGGTTCCGGGCCTCGGCCTTCTCCCGGCGTTCCTTGTCCTCGGTGGCGTGCGCTTCGGCGTCGCTCATCATCTTGTCGATCTCGTCCTTGGGAAGGGCGGTGCCGCCGGTGATGGTGATCTGCTGCTGCTTGCCGGTGCCGAGGTCCTTGGCGGAGACCGACACGATGCCGTTGGCGTCGATGTCGAACGTGACCTCCACCTGGGGCACCCCGCGCGGGGCCGGCGGGATGCCGGTGAGGTTGAACTTGCCGAGGGACTTGTTGTCGGATGCCATCTCCCTCTCACCCTGGAGGACGTGCACCTCCACCTCAGGCTGGGCGTCGGAGGCGGTGGTGAACACCTCCGAGCGGCGAGTGGGGATGGTGGTGTTGCGATCGATCATCTTGGTGGTGATGCCACCCATGGTCTCGATGCCCAGTGTCAGTGGGGTCACGTCCAGCAGGAGGATGTCCTTGACGTCTCCCTTCAGCACGCCGGCCTGAAGGGCGGCGCCTCCGGCAACCACCTCATCGGGGTTGACGCCCTTGTGGGGTTCCTGGCCGGACAGTTTCTTGATCAGTTCCTGCACTGCGGGCATCCGGGTGGACCCGCCGACCATGATCACGTGGTCGATGTCGCTCACGCTGATGCCGGCGTCCTTGATCGCCTGATGGAACGGGGCCTCGGTGGCCTCGACCAGATCGGCGGTCAGCTTGTGGAACTCCGCGCGGGTGAGGGTCATCAGCAGGTGCAGCGGGCCCTCTGCCGTCGCCGTCACGAACGGCAGGTTGATCTCGGTATCGGTGACCTGGGACAACTCGATCTTGGCCTTCTCGGCGGCCTCCTTGAGCCGCTGCACAGCCATGGCGTCCTTGGACAGGTCCACGCCGTGGTCGTTCTTGAACTCGGTGACCATCCAGTCGATGACTCGCTGGTCGAAGTCGTCGCCACCCAACTGGGTGTTGCCACTGGTGCTCTTCACCTCGAAAACGCCCTCGCCGATCTCCAGCACCGAGATGTCGAAGGTGCCGCCGCCGAGGTCGAAGACGATGATCGTCTGGTCGTGGGCTTCCTTGTCGAGGCCGTAGGCGAGCGCGGCGGCTGTGGGTTCGTTGATGATCCGCAGCACCTCGAGGCCGGCGATCTGGCCGGCTTCCTTGGTGGCCTGCCGCTGGGCGTCGCCGAAGTAGGCGGGCACGGTGATGACTGCCTGGGTCACCTCGGTGCCCAGGTAGGCCTCGGCGTCCCGCTTCAGCTTCTGGAGGATGCGGGCGCTGATCTCCTGGCTCGTGTACTTCTTGTCGTCGATCTCGATGGACCAGTCGGTCCCGATGTTGCGCTTGACGGACCTCACGGTGCGGTCGGGGTTGGTGATGGCCTGCCGCTTGGCCACCTCACCCACCAGCACCTCGCCGCTCTTGGAGAAGGCGACGACGGAAGGGGTGGTGCGATGGCCTTCGGCGTTGGCGATGATGGTCGGTTCGCCGCCTTCGAAGACGGCGACGACGCTGTTGGTCGTGCCCAGGTCGATGCCTACTGCCCGGCTCATAGTGTTCCTCGCAAGTCCCTGGTGAACCTATGTGCTCACCGAGTGTGTGATCTGTTCTCAGTCGTTACGCACAGTATAACTTGAGTCGACCGTTATCAATTCCCCGAATACCAGGGTTGGTGGTGCGTCGCAGGAGTATTCGCCGCACCTCTCCGGCCATCGACGCCCCCGGCTTCGCCTTCCTCCTCGATGCAGTCACGACTGCGCCTTCGTC
>CBDUUY010000221.1:0-4201 GCA_965370535.1 uncultured bacterium | reverse complement strand
AAGGCGGCGTCAGAGGCCTCTCGAGACCCTTGTAGAAAAACGACCTCTCCGGGAGTGTCACCTGAGGTCACGCTCACGTTGGATCGCTGCCAGTATCGGAACTCATAGACCAATTGAGACGGTGGGTGAGGGGGCACTGATGGCGGTTGTGGACGTCCGACTCTGATAGCGGAACTGATCCCTGGAGAATCTCGAGGCAAGACGGGAGGTCGACCGATGATTTGTGTGGCGCCCAAGGACCGGATCCGCCCCGGCCACTCCCGCGTAATGGCCGAGGTTTGGGAATCACATGCCTCTCTGGTCGAGAAGGGGACGGCCAGTTCTAGCGGTCATTGCACGGTGAGGGCAGCGTAGAGGACGGCGGGGCTTTGGTAGCCGAGGCTGCGTCGGCGTTGGTTGTTGATGATGTCGGCGACGTGGTCGGCGTGGGCGGGTTCGATGATCGAGAGATCGGTGCCGCGCGGGAACCACCATCTCCATTGTCGGTTGAGGTTCTCGATCTGGCCGCGTTGCCAGGGTGAGTGGGGGTCACAGAACCAGGCGTCGATTCCGTAGTGGTCGGCGATGGTCGGCCAGTTCGCCCATTCGGAGCCTTGGTCGAAGGTGATCGAGCGCAGCAAGTGCGCCGGGATTCGGTCGCAGCCTTCGATCAGTCCGGCGACTACTGCGTCGGCGTCATAGCCTTGGGGCATGGTGATTGGGATCGAGAACCGGGTGACCCGCTCGGAAAGCCAGATCATCGAGGAACAGTTGGCCTTGCCGATGATCTGGTCGGCTTCCCAGTGTCCGGGCTCGGTGCGGTCGTTGACCGCTGGCGGGCGAAGGCTGATGTTGGGCAACGCCGGACGCCTGTTGGGGCGACGGGTTTGGCGGGGTCGGCGCCGAGGACGCCGCGACCGGAGGCATTCGGTGGCTTTGACCTCGAGGGCACCGGCGTAGATCGCGGTGTAGATCGTCTCGACGCATACCCGGTCAGAGGCATCTTCGGCGACCAGGTCTGCCCAGATCGCTTCGGGCGATCGGCCCAGCCCGAGCTCGGCAGTGACCCGGTCACGCAACGGCCCGGGCTGTTCCAGACGCCGGGAGCGTTCACGGTGGCGTGCCAGCCCCGCGGCGTGGTGCGCGCCCGAGGGCCGGTACCGGTCCGGGCCGCCGTTGGCGGCCACCTCACGGGCGATCGTGGTCGGATGCCGACCCATCCGGCGGGCGATCTGAGCCCACGACACCGTCTGGTCCTCAATCAGCGCGATGCTGATCTTCTCGCGTTCGGGCAACGACAGCGGCGCGCCTGGCATCCTGGGGTCTCCATCGGTCGGTGGCGGTCAACAGCACCGGTCATCATGACCGGGACCGTGCACCGACCGATGGAACTCGCCGAGCCGTACACACTCTTCTGGGCGATCTACGACCGCCCTTACCCGGTGGAAGACATGGGTGGTATCTGGACCAACCGGGGTTTTGTGACGTCGTTCCCCGACGCTCCGGCTTGGGTGTCCTCCTTTTCCGGGGATACCTGGGATGGCGGGTTCCGGATGCCGACGATCCAGTACGGATCCGGTCCGTGGTCATTCAGCAACTACGAGTACGTGCCCCCTCAGACCTTCGACACGCCCCCGTTCGACGGGTTCGGCGTCCTCACCGGCAACACCTTGTTCCTGGGGGTTCGCACCTCCGACCTGGTCGCCGGCGGCTACGACATCGCCGACCTGCGGTTCGGATACCACGGGCACGATTCCTTGGACGGCGGTCCCGGCTACGTGACGGCCTGGCCGTCGGTGCCCGGCAGGACCTATGACACGTTCGTGCCCGGGTTCACCGGTTTCCCCATGATGCCGGGGACCCTGATCCTGGAGATGCCGGAGCCGGCGGCCACCACGACCACATCTACGACGACGACCACCACGACAACGATCCCGGTGGAGGAGACCTCTCCTCCCACCAGCATCGTGATCAGCGACCCCGTTGACGGGACCAGTTATGTGGGCTGGTGGATCGGCGGCGGATTGCTCATCCTCGTCGGCGGCGGGGTCTACTTCGTCGCTCATTGGAACAACCCGTGCATCCCCCTCAAAGGGCGGTGGATGAGAGCCAAGAAGGTGTGTGAAGAGGCGCGGCGCCGTCTGGAGGAGCGCCGCGCGTCTCTGCAGGAGGCGCAGCAGGGCCTCCAGGACGCCGAAGATCAGATGCGCGAGCAGGATGCCAAGGCCGATGCCCAACGCGAGCAACTCGAACAACTCGAGCGGGCTCGCCGCTCCTCCATGGAGTCGGGTGGCACCACGTTCCACCGAATCCCCGAGGGCCTGGTCACCGCGGATGGGTTGGAGTCCATCATCGAGTCGGTCCGGCGGCAGGTCGAGTCGCACGAAGAGGCGATGGAATCGTGGCGGGAAGCGGTCGAAGGCTGGCAGGACACCGTTCGGAATCACGAGCAGCACGTCACCGAGGCGGAGGCGGAGGCGAAGGCGAAGTGCGATGCCGCCGAGGCCGCCAAGAAGGCCTACGAGGATTGCATCGACGCCGCGGCGGCGTCGGATGCCGATGCCGGCGGCGGGGAATCGTCGGGATCCGGTCCCGGCGGTGAGACCGGTACCGGATCCACCGGAGGAGGTGACGCTCCGCCGCCCGAGGAACCCGGCACCGGTGGATCCACCGGTGGTGAAGGCGGCTCCGGGGTGGCGACCGGTGGCGGCGGTACTCCCGAATCCGAGGCCCAGCCTGAGTGCGAGGATGGCGAGGCCAAGGAGGAGGAACTCGAGCGCAAGTCGTTCGTCGTGCCGGCGACCACGGGGTCGCTGGTCATCTCGATCGAGCCGCCCACCGAAGAGTTCGCCGATTGGATGGCCGGCCAGATGCAGGCTGCCGGCGGGTGGTTCTCCCCATCGCACCTCAACGACCCCGGCCTGGCGAGCACGATCAAGGGGATGCTGGGGGGCCTCGACAGCGGCATGGCAGTGTCGCATTCGGTCCGTATCGAGATCCCCCGCCAGGAGATCACGTACGCCTGCATCCAGCACTGGGAGTGCCGGGGAGGTACCTGGGTCAAGACTCGTAAGGAGCGGCGCGAGGTCGGCCGCAGGGACCTCAACCCGATTGTGATCGAGGAGTCGGGCAAGACCGACTCGGCGGGTGTTGCTCGGTTGATCGCCCAGGCGCAGCGGCGGCACCAGCAGTTGGTCCGCACCGACGAGTCGATCTCCCAGTTCTGCCGGTGAGGTAGCGGCCGATGAAACGATCCACCCGGGCCCGATCGGGCCCGGGTGGATTTCGTCTGCGCCTTGACAGGAGTCGGATCTCCGGAAGACCTTCCTGGAACGCATTGAGGGGGTGAGGTTGGTGGATGTGCAGGGGGGGATCTCGGCGACGATGGCAGCACCATCTCGCTGATGACGGACACTGTGGGATTGGAGTTCGTGCCCCCAGGATGAATACAACCTTCAGAGTTCGGGCGTGAAGGTGAAGATGGCCCACTGGTCGGGGAGTCCGGACTCGCCGACGGCGACGACGGTGGTGTTGTTGGCGGCGATTCCGTAGATCACCCCGCCTTCGGCGAAGAGTCCATCGGTTGGACCGAGGTGGGACCAGAGACCGTCCTCGATGGTGAACCAGAGGCGTGGGAAGGTGGCGTTGTACTCGGAACCCGGAGGCACGAAGTTGATGCCTCCGAAGAGGTGGACGACACCGGCGTAAAGGCCAACACCGTCCATCATTGGGGTTCCCTCTGTGAATGCTGGCTGGGGAACATCGACCCAGTGGATTCCACCAAAGGAACGCCGGATGCGACCATCGTCGTGTTGCACGAGGTAACCGGATTCGTCTGAGGTGAGTGAGACGACGAATCCCGACAGGTCGGTTTCGGCCAGGTCCCAGGTGTATCCGTCGATGCTCCTGTGGACCCGCAGCTCACCTGCCGCTGAAATGGCGATCAGCCCGCCGGGTCCGTCTGCGAGTCCGAGCGAGGTCGAGGACCCGTCGAGCAGGCCTTGTTCAGACACGAACGCGGGCAGATGGACCTTCTCCCAGGTCGCTCCCTGGTTATCGGAGGCCCACATGGCCGTCCCTCGGGGGTAGTACATGCCGTTGGGGCTGATCGCCCTGTTGTCCCCGAACGCGACGATCGTGTCACCCGTTGTTGCGAGGAATCTGACCATGCCGTGCCCGAGGGTGGTCTCGACCCATCCGGAATCGGGTCCGTACACCCAGA
>CBDUUY010000220.1:0-4249 GCA_965370535.1 uncultured bacterium | reverse complement strand
GGTGCTGGTGGTCGGGGGGCTGCTGGACACGATCGAGTTGCCGCCCGCGACCGGTGGTTCCATCGCCATTGTGGTGTTGTGGTTCTTGCTGGGCTTCGCTTTCTTCTCGACCGTCTATGCAGGGGCAGGGGCGCTGGTGGCTCGCCACCAGAACGCCGGCAACGCAGCAGGTCCCATCAACGTCATCGTGATGATCGGGTATGTGATCGGAATGCTGTCGGCTTCGGGTCCGTTGACCGGCAATCAGGTGCTGCGCATCATCTCCCTCATGCCTCCGTTTGCCCCGACCACGATGCCGCTGCGGATGATCCAGGGCGATGCCCTGGTCTGGGAGATCGTCCTGTCGATCACCCTGCTGGTCGTCGCCTCATACGGCCTGATGATGCTGGCCGAGAGGGTCTACTCGGGTGGCCTGTTGCGCGGCGGCAAGACCGGTATCAGGGAGGCGTTCCGCAGCGCGGTCCGCTGAACCGGAAGCGCATCTGCGTGTGTGGTCACCCGGGGGTACCCGGCGGGAGCATGAATGACCCATCCGGGGAGGGGGGAAGGGAAGGGCGGCAATGATCGACCCGACCGGTATGGGGCCGTAGGCGTGGGGATAGGGCTCACCGATTTCGTAGCAGTCCTCCACCACGACGGGCGAGCCTCCCCCGTCGATGCAGACAAACACCAGGCCTTCTCTTCGGCGGTCGATCGCCGTGGCGGTTCTTTCGACCTGGTTCCGCAATGAATAGTGGATGGACCCATCCTCAGCCGGGGTGGGTGTTTCCTACGCCGGGGCGGAGGGCACCCACTGGGAGGTCTGGCACCAATGGAATACCACGATCGAGACCTCCCGTCAGAGCCGGGAGACACCCACCCGGCTCGTTTGCCTGCGTCCAGAGCAGCGAGATCGTTGACGTAGACCACTGAGGGGGAACAGAGGTGCAGGGCAATAGTGGCGTCGGCCGGTACGTACGTTTCTCGCTACTCGCCGCAGGAGTAGCCGCGTTCCTCGGCTGCTGCGGCCATGCGGCAGGCCATCCTCGGGAAGATCATCGAGTGGAACGGCGTCATCACGAACCAGTACAACTTGCCGAGTATGCCCCTGGGCTGAAAACGGGCAGTCTGCACCAGGTCGGCGCCGCCGCTGTTGGGCACGATCTTCCACTCCAGCCACGCTTCGCCGGGGAGGCGCATCTCGGCGTGGAGGCGCAGCATCTGATTGGGGATGACCCGATCCACCCTCCAGAAATCGAGGGCCTCCCCAACACGGAGTTTCTCGGGATGGCGGCGTCCCCTCCGCAGGCCCACCCCGCCGACCATCTGATCCAAGAGGCCGCGCAACCGCCATGCCCAGTTCATGCCGTAGTAGCCCACGTTGCCGCCGATACGGGTGCAGGCCCAATACATGTGGTGGGGGAGTGCGTCCGTAGGGACGATCCTCTGGTCCTCGTAGACGGTGCCGAAGGCCCACTCCTGGTCGGCGGCGATGGCTTGAGCCGGGTTCGACTCGGCATCCGACCAACGGGTCTCTGCCCCGGCGGTGAGCGTGGTCATCGCCTCGCGGATGGCTTGAAGGTAGGGAGTCGGTTCGAATGGGAAGATCTCCTGCGCCCGGTCGCCGAGAACCATGTCGCCTCGGAGGGTCTCGAGCACCGGTCTGGCCACACCGGGAGGCAGCGGAGTGACGAGGCCAACCCACCACGACGACAGGCGTGACCAACGCAACGGGATGGGGACCACGACCCGTCGCCGCAATCCGGCTTCACCCGCATAGATCTTCAGCATCTCCTGATGGGTGAGAGTGTCGGGTCCCCCGATGCCCAGTACCCGGTCTTCGTGTGATGCATCGTCGATTGCCCTCACCAGTAGATCGAGCACATCGCCCACCGCAACAGGCCGGCATTGCACCCGTGCCCAACTCGGAGTGGTCAACACCGGCAGCGCCTCGGCGAGGGAGCGGATCATCTCGAAGGACAATGAGCCCGAACCGATGATGGCCCCGGCCCGCAACTCGGTCGCAGGGGTCGAACCCGAGGCGAGGATGTTCCCCACCTCACGGCGGCTCCTGAGGTGTGCGGGCAGTCTCCCGGCAGCGGGCCCCAGGACACCCAGATAGACGGTGCGAGTCATCCCTGAGGTATCAGCAGCATCCCGGAAGTTGGAGGCGGCGTTGCGGTCGTGTTCGTCAAAACCCCTGCCGGATGCCATCGAGTGGATCAGGTAGACGCCGGCGTGACAGTCGGCGGCGGCTTCCTCCAGAGCGGCGGCATCGAGAGCATCACCGACGACCACCTCCACCCTGTCTCTCCAGGGAAGGTCGTCGAGTTTGCCGGGACGACGCGCCAAGCAGCGCACATCGTGACCGGCTTCCAGCAGGCGGGGCACGAGGCGCCCCCCGATGTATCCAGTTGCTCCGGTGACGAGGACCCGCATCGTCGCGCGAGCGTAGGCAGGCGCCGGGGCTAAGCCGCAGAGGTCTTCAGTGGCAAGCAGCGGATTCCGATGGGGATTAGAGCTTCAAGGAGGAGAGCAGGCCGCGTGCGGGTCTGTCACGTCATTCACGATCTGCGCCGGGGTGGCGCCGAACATCTGCTGGTGGATTTGGCGGGTGTGGCCCGCTCCGTTGGTATCGAGATGTCTGTGGTCAGCATGATGCCGACCGTAGGGCACGGCTATGCGGATGCGCTCCACCGTGCCGGGGTGCCGGTCCGGTCGCTGCGACTCCGTTCCCGCTGGGACCCCCGTAGTGCCCGCCGGTTGGCAGGGGTGCTGCGCGATCTGCATCCCGACCTGGTGCACAGCCACCTGAAGCACGCCGATCTGGTCGCCGCCAGGGTTGCCCCCCGACTGGGCCTCCCGATGGTGTCATCGCTCCATGTGGTCGAGGATGCGGTCGGCCTGGTGGGGCGGTTGAAGAGGTTCCTGGCGATGCGGGCAAGGGACCGGTCCGCGGCGAGGGTCCTGGCGGTGTCCGGGGCACTGCGCGAGTGGTATCTGAGCCTGTCGTCGCGCGATCCCGCCACGACGCTGGTGCTCCACAACGGAATCCCCGCCCCTCCGGTGTTCTCCGAGGACCACAGGACACGATTGCGCGACAGCCTCGGGGTGCCCGACGACGCCGTGATGGCCGTGACCGTGGCGATCCTGCGCCCCGGCAAGGGCATCGAGGATCTGCTCGCCGCCGCAGCCTCTCTGCCTCCCGAACCGGACATCCGATTTGTGGTGGCCGGCAGCGGACCCGACGAGGAGCGCCTCCACGCCGAAGCGGCCCGGCTCGGCCTGGCGGGCGGGAGGGTCGTGTTCCCCGGGTTCACCGATGACGTTGCCGGGTTGCTGGCTGCGGCCGACCTTCTCCTGCACCCGAGCCATGCCGACGCCCTGGCGACGGCCATCATCCACGGGATGGCGGCGGGTCTGCCTGTGGTCGCCACCGATGTCGGCGGCACGAAGGAGATCGTTGCAGGCAACCACGGTGTGGTGATCCCGCCCGGGGACTCTGCTGCGATTGCGGAGGCCGTATTGAGCCTGGCGGCAGATCCGGGACGGCGTCGCTCCATGGGTGCCGCAGCCAGAGCCCGGTTCTATGCAGAGTTCGATATTGCCGTGTGGGTTTCCCGCCTGGGGGACGTGTATGAAGAGGTGCTGGCCGAAGGTCCGGGCGCCGGAGTCACTCGGCAGAACCCCAAATAGCGGCGTTGCTATGGTGACCGGACCCCGCCCGGAGGTCCGTGTGCCCGCCTCGATCGTCATCGCACCCATCGCCGAAGGGCGACTCGGCGATTGGCGCTCATTCCACGCCGAATTGACGGGCCACCGCCGAGCCGCGTGGGCCGAGTCTCAGCGGAGGCGTGGAATCACCCGTCAGGTCGTTTTCCTGTGGTCGAGCCCGACCGGTCCCTCTGCCGTCTACATGATGGAAGGGGTGGATGCCGGGGAGGCCATGTCGCAGTTGGAATCGAGCACCGATTCTTTCGATATCTGGTTGAGGGAGAGATTCGCCGACCTGCACGGCGACCTCGATTTTCCTGCGCCGATGAGTGACACCCGTCCGCCGCCGGGAGCCTGGCGCGGTTGGCGAGGGTTGATGCCCCGGGGCCGGGGCGACTGATGCGGCGGACGGCCTTGCTCCTGATGGTGGCACTGACGGCCGCTGCCTGTGGCGGTGGAAGTGTGCTCACCTCTACCCCTCCGGCCGCGGCGCCTCTCACTTCCACACCAACGACAACAACCCTTGCGACCACCGAAGAGGATTCCATTCCAACGA
>CBDUUY010000219.1:0-4257 GCA_965370535.1 uncultured bacterium | reverse complement strand
GGGAGGAACGTTCCAGAAGCCTCCCGGCAAATGGCACCTTCCCCTGAGGGGGAGGAACAGGTCGCCGAGGTCTCTCGTCGTTGGTGTCCGCATATGCGATATTTGTACCGCTGCCCAGGGAGGGGTGCGTCGGATACGGCGGCAAGATTGGTGCAAGAGTTGCTCCCCCCTGGTGGGAGAGCGGACGGGCCGGAGGCCCGTCGTGGGGAGAAGCCACAGGGGAGACTCCGCGACTCTCGGCCCCTGCTCGCCGTCCCCCCCCCATCGACCTCGTGCGATAGAGCCATATGCGACATTCGCACCGTCCCTCATGCCGGGAGGGGCCCGGTTCCCGGACCCCTCCCGAAGACAACACCGGTCAGAGGATTCCGGCGCTCTCCATCACGCTCTGGAAGGCCGAGGCGATCTTGCGGTGACCGCGGCGAGTGGGATGGATGTCGGGTTGATCACCCGGATCCGGTTTCCAGTCGCTCAGCACCAGAGCGGCCCCGTCCCTCTCACACATGTACGTGAAACCGCAGATGTACCGCAGGTTCCTCGGATAGACGGCGCCTCTCGTGTTGTAGCTCTTGAACTTGCCTGCGACGTCGGCCATCGGCACGCCGAAAGCCTCATAGACCGGAGCCAGGGTCAGGTCGTTGAGAGCACCGACCAGTCCCGGGCTGGCGGCGGCAAGGACCTGGTCGAATGGGTCGGAACTCAACTGATACGCCATCAGCGGGTTGTAGTAGTTCATCGCCACGATGGGGACCGACCACCCGGTGGCGGTCCGCAGTTCGAGCAGAATGTGCTGCAGGTTGGCCGCCAGAGCGGGCAGTGCCAGGCCGATGCACTCCTCCATGTTGGGGGCGGCGGTGCATCCCAGCACGTCGTTGGCCCCGATGTCGATCGTGATCAACTCGACCGCACCAGGGTGCTCAGCGATGAAGCCCAGCGCGTAATCCAACTGTGACATCCCCGGCACGAAACAATGCGAATCAACGCCGGAGATCAGCCCGCCACTGGTCTCACCCGGGCAGGAGATGTCCTCATGGGCCGCAAGCCCCAGATCGTCGCCGATCCGCCGGAACAGCACATCCGTATATGCCGTGTCCGTGATCGGGACGTTCGGGCGCGTGCCGGCGGCAACGGAATCGCCCATCGACAAGTAGACCCCACCCGGTTCGGTGGCACCGGCCCCGGGCATCAAGGCGAACCCGAGTACCAGCACCAGGAGAAGCAGAACAACGCGTCGAATAGCCATTAGGCCATCCCCCTTTCAGGTCGTATGACTCCCGGCAATCGTACGCCGTTCATCCAGGGCGTGGCGGGGCGGGGCGCTCCGGTGACTACCACAGCCCGAAAGGAGAGGCCGCCCTGCTCCGGGACCATCAAACAAATGGGGGTCCGATGCGACGGACGGCCGTGCTCCTCTCAGTGATCCCGATCGTTGCGTTGTGTGGAGACGCCGACGACACCTCCGGGACGATCGCAGAGGCAGCGACGACGGTCTCCACGCTGCGGACAGCCGGCATCGCCTTCAACCAGGAGGTACACGACCGGTTCGAGATCGGCGTCCTCGATCCGGATTCGGCGGATTCCTCGGGCAGAATCACCGGGTTCCTGCAACCAGTCGGCCCCGCCGAGGCGGCCGTCAAGCACATCAGCGGTGACGAGTTGCCCGGTGGCTACCTACTCAGCTGCTCATTCGGATCGGCAAGCAGTCCACCCAATGCGTCGGCGCTGATCGAGGGGTTCAGGGACTTCGCCACAGAGACCTACTGCCCGTAGGGCGGGCCAACCGTCCCCACCGCACGTGCCCGACCGGCAGGCGCCCTCCTCGATGACGTCGCCCGACACGAAGGACCGGATACCGCTCCGTACCCTGTTCCCGGATATCCTTGCCCTGCACCGCTGAAAGGATCCCCGTGACCGACCGCAACCCACCCAACCGGCCGGCACGCACCGGCGTGATGTCCGGCAGACGGGCCGTCGTCACTGATACGCCGATCACGCCGGTCGCCGCCCTCGGACCACGTGAACGAGAGGGATTCATCGCCCGTACCTACGGGCATCTGCTGGGTGCCATCGCCGCATTTACGCTCATCGAGATCTTCCTGTTCGTCAACGGCTACGCCGAACCGATGGCCGAGACGATGCTCACGACCTCATGGCTGCTGGTGCTGGGCGGGTTCATCATCGTCGCCACCGGGGGCAGCCACATCGCCCATCGGGCCCGCACCAAGCGAGTCCAGTATCTGGGCCTGGCGGCGGTCGTTGTGGCCGAAGCGGTCATCTTCGTGCCGCTGCTGTGGCTGGCCAACGAATACGCCCCCGGGGCCATCAACAGCGCCGCCATGGTCACAGCACTCGGGTTCGGGGCGCTCACCGTCATCGCCGTCGCCAGCGGCAAGGACTTCTCCTTCCTCCGCACCTTCCTGATGTGGGGCGGGGTGGTGGCGCTGCTGCTGATCGTCACCGGAGTGGCGTTCGGGTTCGACCTCGGTGCCCTCTTCTCGGTGGGCATGGTCGGGTTCGCAGGGGCGGCCATCCTCTACGACACGTCGAACATCCTCCGGTACTTCCCGGCCGACCGGTACGTGTCGGCCAGTCTCCAGTTGTTCACGTCGGTGATGCTGCTGTTCTGGTACGTGCTGTCGCTGTTCCTGCGCTTCGGGCGCGACTGAACACTCCAGACGAACCCGGCTCAACCGGAGGGAATTCGCTCGTACAACTCCCAGGACTCATTGGCGCGGACGAGGGCGAAGTCGCCGGCGACCGACTCCCATCGCTCCGCGTCTTCCGGCGGGCGATTCTTCAGAAGGATCACATATTCGACCTCGTCGG
This sequence comes from uncultured bacterium, assembly GCA_965370535.1. Classification (GTDB taxonomy): domain Bacteria; phylum Actinomycetota; class Acidimicrobiia; order Spongiisociales; family UBA11373; genus JAHJML01. The sequence continues at coordinate 1,431 of CBDUUY010000219.1, read as the reverse complement.
CCTCAGGCATTCGGGTCCCCTCCAGTGAGATATCCGTCCCATACATGACCCTCACGAACGGGTTGGGCCACATGTAGATCTGTTCCCGGTGGGCCAAGTGGGGAGTGATCAGGTGATACGCGGACACGACCGCGTCGTCGGGGATGCCCTCGATGATGTCCTGGGCCGCAACAGGCACCGGATGATCCGAAGCCCACCGCCCCACCTGGTTGCGTCCCGGGAACAGCGGGGCCCACAAGTACGCACTCCACAGGCCCATCACGATGAGTGCACTCGCCGCGATGATCCGGCCCTTGCCTTTGAACGCCCCCAGGGCATACACGGTCCCCAGAGCCAGGGCCGGTAGTACCACCGCCGAGTAGTGGTAGGTGACCTGGTGTTGGTAGCCGAAGTTGCTGATCACATTGGTGGTGATCACGAGACCGGAGATGAGTGCCACCTCGGGGAGACGGACCATCAGCCACGCAAACGGCGTCAGCATCTGCCATACGTACCAGGGCCGTCCATCGGCCCGCAGGTAGTCCAACACATTGCCGGGCCGGGTGACGATCTCGGAGAGGAACCCAACAACCCCACCGAACGGGATCCGCCATGCGTTCGGCGCAGCAGATCCGATCAGTCCCCGCATGATGACCACCACAACGAAGAAGGCATACGCGATGCTCGCCCCGATGGTCGCCAGGCCGATCATGCGGTCCTTGCGCAAGGCGACCCAGATGCCCAGGGGGATGATCACCAGGGACACGTCCTCCTTGACCAGCAGCGACAGCATCACGCAGGTGACGTAGAGACGCCATCGCTCGGTGAGCGCCCCGTAGATCGCAAACATCAACAGCGGGACCAGGTACATATCCGGGTGGAAGTTCTCCAGATTGGACCCCAGCAGCGCCGGGTGCAGCAGGTACAGGGAGGCGAGTAGGAAGGCCAACGCCTCATTGCCGAGGCGGAGACGGGCATACAGGAAGACCGGAATCGAACTCACCGCTGCAGCCAGTGACTGGGTGAACAACAGGGCCCCGGCACCCGGGAACACCCAGTACACGGGCACGAGGAACACCAGAATGAACGAGGTGTGATCTCCGAGGAGGTTGCGGCCCATCAGTGTCACGAACGGTGTCTTGAGCCGCGACATCAGCCACACGCCCTGGTCGTACAGAGCGAAGTCGAACGTGTACGTCCCCAGGCCGTAGTGGATCTCCAAGGACAATCGTGTGAGGTGCCAGGTGTAGAGGATGACCACAACGGTGATCGCCCACTCCCACACGGTCATGCCCTTGACGCGGGCCCACAGAGCAGGCAGCCAGGCCCTTGGGTTCGGACGCCACCGGACGCCGCGCCTCTTCGCCTGCACCGTGGACTCGCTGTCGCTTGACCCCATGACGACCGATTCTCGCGGGTGCAGGCCGATCTGTCGCAGCAATCACGTCACGG
>CBDUUY010000218.1:0-4283 GCA_965370535.1 uncultured bacterium | reverse complement strand
GTCCAGATCGTGGAGCGTCGTCTCGATATACGGGCCGATCCCCTTGATCAGTGTGAGATCGTCGTGCCGGACCGGAGCCACCGGCGGGGCCAGGCGGATCGGCTCCATCGGGCCGTCGGGAACCGTGCCGCCACGCTCCTCCACGAGCCGGCGGGCCTGACCCGTCCAGTCGTCGGCCTCGATCCGGTCGAGGAAGCCACCCAGCCGATCGCCCAGATGTGCGACGTCGGCTGCCTGGAGGCGGGCGACCTGGTCGTAGGTCGTGATCCCGGCCTCGTTGAGCGTTGCCTGGATGACGGGCCCGATACCCCAGATGGCTGTGAGGTCATCGTTTCCGATGAGCGGAACGGCTGCAGCGGCGGCCGGTTCCGGATCGGGAGTGGGACTGGAGGCCGGAGAACGTCCCACGACGGTGGCCCGACTCTCGAGACGGGCCACCCTGTCTGCCAGGTAGGCGATCCTCGCCTCCTTGTCGGCGAGGACATCGTGGACTTCGGCGAGCCGCTTGCCCAGCCTTCCTGCGTCGGGATCGACATCGGCGACGGGGCCCGGTGCCGGCAAAGGGGCTTGCTCCTCGGTGGGGGTCGTCGTATCACCCGCAGGGGTCGCAGCAGCAGGGAGGTCCTCCAGTGTGGGGGTGGCGGATGATTCGGCGGCGAGATCCGAGCGGAGCCCGGCGGCTTCTCTCTCCCAGTACAGTGCTCGCTCCTGCATCACGCCTAGTTCGGACTTGATCGCCTCCAACTCCGCAGCCGTCGCCGGGTCCGGAATCAGAGTGGGCTCGGGAGCGGGAGAGCTGTTCAGGTTGTCGATGCGGTCGTTGAGGCCGCGAATCTCAGCGTCCTTGGCGGCGACGAATGCATCGTGGGTGCGCCGCGACTCCTCGAGTTCCACCTCGCGGGCCATGAGCCGGTCTTCGACATCAGATAGAGCGCCGAGCCTGGCCTGGAGTTCGCTCAGCAAGTGGTCCCGGGCGGCGGAGTCGCCATCCGGTGTGGCATCTGCCTGCGCCCTGGCCTCCTCCAGTTGTGCCTCGGTCTCGGCAAGCCGTTCCCCGAGCAGGGCAATGGTCTCCCCCGCACCCGCGTGCCCGGACTCGTCCAGCGTCTCGACAGCGGCTGCCTCAGCAGCATCCAGAGCGCTGCGGAGTTCCAGAGCCTCGGCCTGCGCTGCACCGTGCACGTCCAGCAGTTCTTGCGCCAGCGCATCTCGCTCGGTTTCGGCAGCCGACAGTGCGTCCTCGACTGCGGCAGCCCTGCCGACTGCTTCGCGAGCCTCGGACTCGGCAGCGGCGATCCGGGCGTCGCTGTCGACGGTGGCCGCCGACAGCGCGGCCCGCAGGGTGTCGCCCTTCTCGTTGGCTGCTGCGAGTTGTGCACTCACGGTTGTGACATCGTCATGGGTCGCCTCGTCTGCGGCGCGTAGGGAGGCTTCCAGTTGTGTGATGCGGGTCTCGGTGTATTCGACCTCTGAGCGGAGGCGTGAGATCTCGCGATCGGCCTCAGCGAGCATGGGTTTGCTGTCGTCCACCTGTTGCTGCAGCGCCGCCGCCAGATTCCCGGAGTCGCGCGCGGCCTCCTCGGAGAGGCTGTGCGCCTCGTTGGCTTCGTCGAGTTCGGCCTGCAGGTCTACCCGGTATCGCTTGAGCTGCTTCTTTCCCCTGCGGCCGATGAGCCATCCGATGAGGAGGCCGATCAGCGCTGCAGCACCGAGCCATATCCATATCCACGGAGTTTCGAGTGGCAGTTCAAACATGATGGGTCGGAGTGTATTGCACGGCCCCGCGCCGTGTCGGCCTTACGTGTAGCGTCGGCCGTATGGAGGTCCGTCCTGCGCATCGGGAGGATCTGGTCTCCATCGGGAGAGTGGCACACGCTGCGGTCTGGATGTCGTGCACCGGACTGCTCCAACCGTCCACGATCTCGGCTTCCCTGGAGCGTGATTACTCGCCGACTTCCCTGAAGCGGAGGCTGCTGGCCGGCGGCCTGGTCGTGGCGGTCGAGGCCGAGGGTCAGGTGGTGGGATTCGCCGAGGCGGGTATCGAGGACGAGCACGTCTCAGTCAAGGTCCACGCAGCCGAGTCGGGTTGGAGGAACCCGATGCGCTCCCTGCTGGAAGCGGTGCGTACGCTGTTCCCCGGCAGGCCGGTGTGCGCCGATGTCCTCCTCGGCAACCTCGAGGGCGAGCGTTCCTGTGAGTCCGCAGGGTTCGTTCCCGGAGAGGTGATCCAGCGGACGTTGTTCGGGGAACAGGTGGTTGAGAGGCGTTGGTGGTATTCCCTGCCAAGATAGGCAGGTGATTCCCATTCTCTCCCTCCCCAAGGTTCTGCTCCACGATCACCTCGACGGAGGGCTCCGTCCCGGAACCGTGCTTTCGCTGGCCGGCGAGCACGGCTACGGCGGTCTCCCCCATCAAGACGTGGATGCCCTGGCCTCATGGTTCGATCAGGCGGATTCGGGGTCCCTGGTCGGCTACCTGGCTGCTTTCGACGAGACCATTGCCGTGATGCAGACGCCGGAGGCGTTGGAACGGGTGGCCCGGGAGGCCGTCGAAGACCTGGCGGCCGACGGGGTGGTCTATGCGGAGATCCGTTTCGCCCCCAGCCTGCATTGCAGGGAGGGCCTGAGCCGGGCGGAAGTCATCGACGCAGTCCTGGTGGGCCTGGCCACAGGCGAAGAGGCGACCGACACGGTCGCCCGGGTGATCGTGGACGCCATGCGTCAAGACCACGACTCCGAAGAAGTCGCCCGTGTGGCGGCAGACTACGCGGGTATGGGGGTCGTCGGGTTCGATCTGGCCGGCCCCGAGGCAGGATTCCCGGCGGCAGCGCACGCAGCTGCGTTGGCAATCGCCGGTAGCGCCGGGTTGCACATCACGGTGCACGCCGGGGAGGCCGATGGTCCCGCCAGCGTGGCCGACGCACTCGATTCGGGAGCAGAGAGGATCGGTCACGGGGTACGGATCGTGGACGACGTGGTGGTCCGGGAGGGGAAGATCGTGGACTTGGGGCCGACGGCCCGGCGGGTCGTCGATGGGGGAACCCCCCTGGAAGTGTGCCCGTACAGCAACCTCCATACCCGGACCGTCCCGACCGCTGCCGCCCACCCGGTCGGGATGCTGCACAGGGCGGGCTTCACCGTCACCCTGAACACCGACAATCGTCTGATGAGCAACACCACTATGAGCAAGGAGTTCAGCCTGGCAAGCGATCTGCTCGGTTTCTCGCAGGACGACCTGCGGGCGGTGACCCTCAACGCGGTGGAGGCGGCTTTCTGCGATGAGGAAACCCGAACAGCGGTCACGGACCGCGTGCTCGCCGGATACGACGGGCATTAGCCCAGTCGGGAGTCGATCCAGTCGGTGACGGTGGCCAGCGCCGCAACGCCACCGTCCTCGTTGAAGGTTTCGTGCCGGAACTCCTCGAACACGACCCTCTGCACGTTCGGGAACGCCTCCAGCGATGCTGAGGCCTCCACAGGCACGAGAGTGTCTTCGGCCCCGTGAATGACCAGCGTGGGCAGAGGCACATCGCCTGCACGGGCAGCAGCCATTGCATCCAGGAGGGCGGCGCCCAGCATCGCCGTAGTCCTGGTGTATACGAGGGGGTCGGCGAAGTAGGCCTCCCCCACCGCCGGGTCGCGGGAGAGTTGCGCCCCGTCGATGTCATTGGGCAGTGCAAACCGGGGGGCGATACGCCGGAGAACGCGGGCGGCCACCCTCTTGATCCGGGGGATCGCCGCATCCATCGCAGGGGACGAGAGCACGAGGAGATCCAGGCCGCTGCGCTCCTGTGCGTAGCGCAGTGCCACCAGGCCGCCCAGCGAATGTCCCAGCATGATCACCGGAACACCATGCCCGGAAGCCTCAGACACATGCGGTTCCAGATCGTCGAGAAAGACATCAAGACCTGCTGCGTAGGCTCTCGGGCCTTCGGAACCACCGAAGCCTCTGAGGTCGAGGGCTTTCACCAGGAAGCCCTGTAGGGCGAGGTGGCCACCGACGTGCTCATACCTGCCGGAATGCTCTCCGAGGCCGTGCACGATAAGGATCACCGCACGAGGAGAGTGGCCTGCCGGTTCCCACGACCTCAGCAGCAGGCCGCGCATCCATCGGCGGCGGTGACCGTGGATGTGGTGCTCATCCAGGGGCCCCCTCTGCGGCCAGAGCGGCACCGACGATGCCGGCGTTGTTCTCGAGTTCGGCCGGGATGATCTCGGCACGCGTCTGTAGGAATGGCAAGAAGTGCTCCGGCTTCTTGCTGATGCCGCCTCCGATGATGATCA
>CBDUUY010000217.1:0-4283 GCA_965370535.1 uncultured bacterium | reverse complement strand
AACGGGCCGCAGCCATGGTCGATGTGGAATACGAGGTGTACGAACCTCTGCTCGACCCCATCGAGGCGATAGCCGACGATGCCGAGTTGATCCACCCGGATCTGGGCGACTACGAGCACGTTCCATGGTTCTTCCCCAAGGAGAACACCAATATCGCCCACTGGCGGAAGACCGTGCGCGGCGACCTCGAAGAAGGGTTCGCCGAGGCGGATCTGATCCTGGAGGACACCTACACGGTGCCCCGCTACGCCCACTGCGCCATCGAACCGCATGTGATGGTGGGCAAACTCGACAATGCCGGCAGGTTGACGTTGTGGACGGCGCCGCAGTCGCCGTACACCCAGCGCGACGTGTTTGCTCAGACCCTGGCTCCCCTGGGACTGTCCCACAAGGACATCCGGGTGGTGACGCCGTACGTCGGAGGGGGCTTCGGCGGCAAGGCCGGCGTCAGCATGGAGATCATCGGCGCCGCCCTGGCGACGGTGGTGCCCGGGCGTCCCGTCAAGGTGCGCTGGACCCGCGAGCAGGAGTTCTACAACACCTACCAGCGTCAGGGTGTGGTGGCCAAGATCAAGATGGGCGCCAAGAAGGACGGGACGATCACCGCCCTGGAGCACACCATGTACTGGGATGCAGGCGCCTACGTGGAGTACGGCGCCAATGTCGTGAATGCGGCGGGCCTCTCTGCAACAGGGCCGTACCGGATCCCGGTGATCAAGATCGATTCCCTCTGCGTCTACCCGAACCTGCCGCCGGGAGGCCCCTACCGGGGGTTCGGGTACTCGGAGTTCCATTTTGGTCTCGAGTCCCACATCACCCGGATGGCCAAGGGATTGGGCATCGATCCCGTGGAGTTCCGCCGCAAGAACGCCATCGTCGAAGGGGATGAACTTGCCTACGGCGCGTCGATGAACCCTTCGGGGTTGCATGAGGCGATAGACAGGACGGCCGAAGCCATCGACTGGGGGGTCGAGGAGACCTCCGACGATCCCAACATCGAGGTGGGCAAGGCTCTCTGCCTGTTCTGGAAGGCTCCGGCCATGCCACCCAACGCCTCGTCGGCGTCGTTCCTGAAGTTCAACGAGGACGGCAGCATCAACATCACGGTGTCCGGCATGGAACTGGGCCAGGGTTTCCTGACCGTGATGGCTCAGGTCGCCTCCGAGATCCTTTCGGTACCGCCTTCGAAGATCCGGGTGGAGACCCCCGACACCGATCGCAATCCGTACGAGTGGCAGACGGTGGCGTCTCACGTCACCTGGAGCTGCGGCAACGCTGTGGCCGCCGCCGCCCTCGAGGCGAGGGAGAAGATCTACAAGGTGGTCCACGACGCCCACGGCTACGAGGAGGGCTCGCTGTACCTGGAGGACGAGAAGGTCAAGTGTGACACCGACCCCGATTTCGAACTCCCACTGGCGGACTTCGTGATCGGTGGCATAGAGACGCCGGACGGCACCTACCGGGGTGGCCCCATTGTGGCAAGCGGCAAGTTCATGCCGGAGTTCACCTCGGCTTACAGTGATCCCGAGACCAGCCAGGGCGGCCATCCCAACGTGCACTACACGGTGGGCGCCGCCGGAGTGGTGGTCGAGGTGGACAAGGACACCGGCAAGATGCGGGTCCGCAAGGCAGCGTTGGCCGTCGATGTCGGGAGGGCGATCAACCCGGTCCTCATCGAGGGGCAGATCACCGGCGGGTTGCTGCAGGGCCTGGCCACCGTTCTCTACGAGGACATGCGATTCGACGACAACGGTCGTCTGCTGAACCCGACTTTCACCGATTACAAGATTCCGACGTCCAAGGATGTACCAGACGAGGTCATCCCGATCATCATCGAGGTCCCCCAACCGGATGGCCCGTTCGGGGCCCGAGGGGTGGGGGAGCACACGATGATCCCGGCGGCACCGATGATCGGCGACGCCGTCGCCGATGCAGTCGGGGTGCGCTTGAAGGACATGCCCATCACCGCCGAGCGAGTGGCCCTTGCCATCGTGCACGGTGAATCCGACGAAAGATAAGGAGAAGACCGGATGGCGGTCGACCTGGAGAAGATACTCCGGCCCATAGACCATCCTTTCGAACCGTACCCAGCCAAGTACATGACCTTGGCGAGTGGGGAGACCCTGGTGATTCGCCAGGTGATCCGTGACGAGGTGCCGATGCTGTTGAAGTATGTGGCGCCCCTGGTGTACGTCGAAAGGGACTACTACGACCTGGTGGCGGCACGCGTTTACGCCGAGTTGCTCGGCTGGTACCACCATCGTATGCAGGACGAGTACGTCCTGGTGGCTCAGATCGACGGCGAACTGGCTGCAATTGTCAACGGCCGCAGCGTCAACCCCACAACGGGTATGTCACTGCACACGCTGGCGATGCGCCGGGGCCTGCGAATCGGAGCCCACGCCTTTGCGGCGAAGATGGAATACCACATCGACATACTCGGCCAGGACGAGGTCCTCGTCGTAGCCGAGTCCCCTATCGGGTTCCGTCGCTGGATGATCGAATACGAGCTCGAAGAGCGCTTCGAGACTTCCCACGAACTCGGTGGTGTGGCGTCGTACGCCCTTACCAAGGAGCTGTTCGACAGGGCTCGCAGTTCCCTGGTGGTGGGGCGCCGCCCGGTCCCCGAGGACCTGCTGGCCAAGGCGCATGAGGACATCCTCCCGCCGACGGACCCACCTACTCCACCGGAAGACCTGCTCGCTGCCACCAGGGCCAAGTACGACCACACCGGGTCGTCACTGATCCTGCAGCGTTGGGCACAGGATCGGAGTGCCGACGATGCGTGATGTCTACATCATCGGGATCGGCATCACGACGTTCACCCGGCTGGAGTTCCCGCTGGCAGAGATCGCCGCCTATGCGTCGATGGGCGCACTCAAGGACGCCGGGGTCGATTCGGTAGACCACGTCTACGTGTCCAACATGGGCAGCGCCCGCATCAACAGCCAGACGGCTCTCGCCAGCGCCGTGGTGGACACTCTGAGCCTGACGCCTGCCGGCGCCACCAGGGTCGAGAACGGCCCCGCATCGGGGGCGTCTGCGATCAAGGAAGGGTTCATGGCGATCGCGTCCGGCATGCACGACACCGTGCTGGTGGCCGGTGCGGAGCGGATGCGCGAGGTCAACAACCTCGAAGTCACCGACTTCGTGGCGACGCTGACCCATCCCCTGGCCGAGTACATCTACGGGGTGACCCTGCCGGGTCACGCCGCAATGTTCACCAGGCTGTACATGGACAAGTACGGGGTCACCGAGCGCCATCTGGCGATGGTGGCCGTCAAGAACCAGAACAACGCGTTGTTGAACAAGGATGCACATCTGCATCAGGAGATCTCCATCGAGGGGATTCTCGATTCGCCGGAGGCGATGACGAACAACCCGTGGGTCGCCGAGCCGATCCGGTTCTTCGACTGCTGCCCCGTCTCCGACGGCGGCTGTGCCCTGATCCTGGTCAGCAAGGAGGTCGCCGAGGCCTCCGGCAAGCCGATGATCCGTATTACCGGCGTCGGCCAGGCCACCGACACTCTTGCCGTGCACGAGCGCGAGGAACCGACCGACCTGATGGCGGTGCGCCTCGCGGCAGCACAGGCGTATGAGATGTCGGGCCTCGAGGCCGGGGACATCGACGTGGCCGAGTTGCACGACGCTTTCACGATCCTCGAGATCGCCGAGAGCGAGGAGGTCGGGTTCTTCGAGAAGGGCAAGGGCCACATCGCTCTCGAGAAGGGCGAGACCGCCATCGGCGGGAAGATGCCCATCAACCCGTCCGGCGGGCTCAAGGGCAAGGGGCACCCTGTGGGTGCCACCGGAGTCGCCCAGGCCCACGAGATCGTCATGCAGTTGCGCGGCGAGGCCGGCGACCGCCAGGTGGAGGACGCCCGCAACGGGCTCACCTGCAACTTCGGCGGGTTCGGCAACAACGTCATCGTCATGACGTATGCGAGGGAGGACTGATGCACCGGGACGTATACGCCTACAAGTGCCGGAAGTGCGACACACTGCACTACCCGTTCCGGATGGTCTGCAAGAACTGCCGCGCCAACGACTACTTCGAGTTCGACCCGGTCCCTCTGCCCCGCAAGGGCAAACTGGTGACTTTCACCCACGTCCACAACCTGCCGGCGGAGTTCGAGGTGGCTCGTCTCGGCCTGGGGATCGTGGAGTTGGAGAACGGCGTCACGGTGACCGGTCAGATCGAGATCGATGCCCCCACGCTGGGCATGGATGTCGTCGCCGACGTGAAAGTGGTCAAGCGGGAGATCTACGACGACCGCTACGGC
>CBDUUY010000216.1:0-4302 GCA_965370535.1 uncultured bacterium | reverse complement strand
CACCCGACACAGAGTTCGTCTTCTTCGACGGCACCACAGCCACCCTCGCTGCGTACGAGGGCCGACTTCTTGTCGTCAACTTCTGGGCGTCTTGGTGCCCGTCGTGTGTCGCCGAGATGTCGGCTGCGTTCCTCCCGGTGCAGGATGCCCTGGCCGACGAGGTGGCGTTCCTGGGCATGAACCTCCAGGACGAACGTGGCAAGGCCCTCGATCTGGTGGAAGAGACCGGCGTGTTGTTCGACCTCGCCGAGGATCCCCGGGGTGACCTCTACACCGCCCTGGGCGGCCTCGGCATGCCGTTCACCGTGTTCGTCGGCCCGGACGGATCGGTGCTCCACACCCACAACGGACCGGTCACCGAAGGCCAACTGACCGACCTGATCGCGGAATTCCTGCAGCCATGATCGATGCACCGCTCGCACTCGCCTTCACCGCCGGCCTGGTGGCCACGGTCAATCCGTGCGGGTTCGCCATGCTGCCCGCCTATCTCTCCTACTTCGTGGGCACCGGCGACGATGTCCCGGAGACGCGAGTGGCCTCCCTGCGACGCGCCCTGCTGATCGGCAGTGTCGTATCGGCCGGGTTCCTGCTGGTGTTCGGGATCACCGGCATTCTCATCACCGCCGGCGTCCAGACCGTCACCGATTTCATCCCATGGCTGGCCCTTGCCGTCGGGGTAGCTCTGGTGATCCTGGGCATCTCCATGCTGCGCGGCTTCGAACTGACCGTGCGACTGCCCAAGGCGAAGAAGGCCCGCGGTGGCCGCAGCCTCAGATCGGTGTTCGCCTTCGGCGTGTCGTACGCCATCGCCTCACTGTCGTGCACACTGCCCGTGTTCCTGTCCGTGGTTGCGCTGCAGGCACAGCGAACCGACTTCATCTCGGGTGTCGCCACCTTCGTTGCCTACGGGGTGGGTATGTCGATGCTGCTGCTCGGGATCACCATCGCCGTCGGACTCGGTCGGCAGCGCCTGGTCGGCGCCCTGCGACGCTCGGCTCGCTACATCAATCGGATCGCAGGCGGGATTCTGGTGGCGGCGGGCGTCTACATCGTGTGGTTCTGGACCACCAGTCTCTCTGCCGGTGCCACCGCCCTCGGTGCCTCCGGCCCCTTCCGGCTCTTCGAGGATCTGTCGCAGCGGGCGTTCCGCCTCATCGGCGACCACGCCCTCCTATGGGGACTCGGGCTCGGGGCACTGATCCTGGGGGCCGTGCTGACCGTCGTGCTCCATAGCGACGACGAGGGCACCGAGCCTCCCTCCGAGGAGCACACACCGGTGAGGGCGGGACATGGATCTGGATGAACAACAGCGGGGGGTGACTGAATCGAGTGCCCAGCGCCGCGCCCTGGCAGCCATCGCCGGAGCCCAGTTGCTGGCACTCACCCTGTGGTTCTCGGCATCGGCGGTCGCCCCACAACTCGAGGAGCTATGGAACCTCAGCAGCGGACAGACGGCGGGGCTGACTCTCGCCGTGCAGCTGGGGTTCGTGGCGGGCGCTCTCGTCCTGGCGATCACCGGACTGCCCGATGTCGTCAGCAGCAGGACGATCTTCGTGACCACCGCCCTGCTGGGCGCCGCAGCCAACGCAGGCCTGCTGGCCCTGGACGGCAGCCAATACCCGCTTGCCTTCACTCTGCGGCTGATCACCGGGGCAGCGTTGGCCGGCGTCTACCCCAGCGGGCTCAAAGTGATGTCCGGCTGGTTCCGCCGCGGCCGGGGCATGGCGCTCGGTGTGCTCGTCGGGGCACTGACCGTCGGCAGCGCGGCGCCCCACCTGATCCGCGGTGTCGGGTTCGACTGGCAAGGTGTGGTCGGTGGTGCATCGGTGCTGGCGGTGGCTGCCGCTCTCATCATGGGCGCTGCCGTGCACGACGGACCCTTCGAGGTGAAGTCGTCCAGGTTCTCGTGGCGGCACATCTCGTGCATCGTCAAGAACCGGGGGGTACGGCTCTCCACGTACGGCTACCTCGGCCACATGTGGGAGTTGTACGCCATGTGGACCTGGACCGCCGCCTTCCTGGCCGCCTCCGCCGCCGCAGCAGGTCATGACGACGGCTACGTCCCCACCGCCACCTTCTTCGTCATCGGCGTCGGGGGCGCCGGTGCATGGCTGTTCGGGCTCTGGGCGGACCGCAGGGGCAGGACACTGGCAGCCGGGACCTCCATGGCCGTGTCCGGCACCGCAGCAATCCTCACCCCTCTCGTCTTCGGGCTGTCGCCGGCGGTCGTCCTCCCGTTGTTCCTGGTCTGGGGATTCGCCGTCGTGGCCGACTCGGCCCAGTTCTCGGCCATGGTCACCGAGACCGCTTCCGACGGCGAGAGGGGCACCGCCCTCACCCTGCAGACTGCGCTCGGGTTCCTGCTCACCCTGGTGACGATCCGCGGCGTACCGGTGCTCGCCGATTGGTGGGGATGGCGGTGGTCGTTCGTCGTCCTGGCTATCGGGCCCGCCCTGGGTGTCTGGGCCATGGCCCGGCTGCGAAGCCTCCCGGAGGCGGCTCAGTTGGCGGGAGGCAAGGGATGACACCGCCCGGCGGGGCCTCCCGACGAGGCCCCGCGGGGAATCGCCCCACCGGTCGGGGCATTAGCCTGGGACCCGCAGCGAGGGAAGGCACCGATGCTCCGCCACGTGGTCCTGTTCAACTGGAAGCCGGAAACACCGCCTGAGAAGATCCGCGAGATCGAAGAGGCGTTCAGCGCTCTGCCTGCCAAGATCCCTGAGATAGCCGGGTTCGAGTGGGGCACCGACGTGAGCGTGCAGGGATTCGACCAGGGCTTCACCCATTGTTTCGTGGTGTCCCTGGCTTCCGAGGCGGACCGCGACACCTACTTGCCCCATCCCGATCATGCGATGTTCATTGCCCTGAGCAGGCCTCACGTCGAGAAGATCCTGGTAGTCGACTACTTCTCACAGGACGCCACCGGCTCGACCCTCTGACACCCCGAATCGGCGCCGCGACGCTCCGCCCGGTCGGTTGGCCTCGACGCCCCTCTCAAGCGATAATCGATTATCGCGACGGCGGCCGGTTATTCTGAGACCGCTCTGTGAACCCGGCCCCGATCGGGCCGGGTGTGGAAGGAGCCATGAGCATGTTGAAGGCCGCCCAGGTCGGGCTCGGTTGGTGGGGAAGCCAGGTCACCAAGGTCCTGCAGGGAAGTGAGAAGATCGAGATCGTCTGCGGAGTGGACCCGGCGGATCAGACGGCCAGGAAGTACCAGGCCGACTTCGGACTGCCGGTGTACGCCCAGTACCAGCAGGCCCTCGACGATCCCGAGATCCAGGCAGTGATCCTCACGGTCCCCCACCGCCTGCATGAGGAGGCAGTCCTCCAGGCGGCCGCCGCCGGAAAGCAGATCTTCTGCGAGAAGCCCCTTTCCCTCACCGTGGCGAGCGCCCGGCGCATGATCGAAGCCTGCGACGAGGCGGGCGTCATCCTCGGCATCGGGCACGAGCGGCGCTTCGAGCCTGCGTGGGAAGAGATCAAGCGAATGTCCGACTCGGGTGAATTCGGGACGATCCTCCACATGGAGGCCCATTGGAGCCACGACCGATGGCTGAACATGGCCGCCGACAACTGGCGGGGCAGCAAGGAAGAGGCTCCTGCGGCCGGATGGACCGGTACCGGAGTGCATCTCAGCGACATGATGCTGAGCCTGGCCGGGCAGGTCGTGGAGGTGCAAGCCCACGTCGCCGGGCGCATCCTGGCGATTCCAACCGGTGATGTGGTCTCCGCTCACTTCCGCTTCGCCGACGGCACCACCGGCCACATCGTCGCGATATCGGCGACCCCCGACTACGCCCGCTTCGCCGTGTTCGGCAGCCACGCATGGGCGGAGGCCCGCGAGACCCAGCACGTCGATCCGGGCGGCACGACCCACTTCTACATGCGCAGGCGAGGTGATGCCGACCAGACCCGGATCGATTTCGAACCGGCCAGTCCGGTGCGGGCCGGCTACGAGCACTGGGCCGATGCGGTGGCAGGACGGACCACCTATCGCTTCGACAACGCCGAGCGGATGGGCAACGTGGCCATCCTCGAGGCGTTGGTCGAATCCGCCGAGAACGGCGGGAAGCCCATGGAGGTCGCCCAGTACGGTTGACCGTTCTGCAGGGCTGCTCCCCCGGGCGTCTCAGCCGCCGGCGGCGACCGCCGGCCCGGACGAGACATCGTCGGCCGGGTAGAAGCGGCGGCGGGCCCACAGCGCCACATACACCAAACCGACCAATACCGGGACCTCGATGAGAGGGCCGACGACCCCGGCCAAGGCCTGGCCGGAGGTGACGCCGTAGACGCCGATCG
>CBDUUY010000215.1:0-4313 GCA_965370535.1 uncultured bacterium | reverse complement strand
GTCGATCAGTGCCATGCCCAGGCCGGCGGCACCGGCGATCCGCGCCACCCACAACGAGGACGCCGTCCGCAGGCCGAGAGTCTGCTCGGCCAGGCCGATGACCGCCGAGTACGCGACCAGGCCGACACCCGCCCAGGCGATGTCCAGGCCCACCCCGATCGACAGCAGCCACGCCGCCAGCAACGCGAGGTGGCCGAGACCGGCGAGGGCCTCGGAGATCCATCGCCGCACCCGCGGCCCGAATCCCTCGGCGGCGTACTCGGCTCTACGGATCCACAGCATCGCCGCGCCCGCCAGGGCCAGCGTGGCCACCGTCACCGGACCGATGTCTGCGAACTCGGGCCTCGCTATACCCGACACCCTTGCATCGGAGAAAGCGAACGCCACCGCCAAACCGGCGACCACCGGCAAGCACACCACCGCCGCCCTCACCACACGGAGTGCCACCGCTCTGCCGAACTCACTCCTCCTGAACAGAGAGACGACCGGCACGGTGACGGCGATCGCACCGACGACGGCCGTCATCTGGAGGCCGGAGACGCCGTCGCTCGTGAAATCGCCGAACGACATGCCCCCCTGTTTCCCCAACAGGTCGAGTCCATCCTCCAGGTAGAGGGCGAGGGAACCCACCGCCGTCCACACGCCGGGGCCGACCAGGTAGCCGTACATAAGGGAGCGCCTCGAAGCCACCAGATAGATGGCGGCGATCACCACCCCCACCACCGCATAGGCGATCCACCGGGCCGGCCCTTCGATGTCGGGCATACCCCAGGCCCCGTCCTGGAACAGCGTCGACAGCATTATCGGCAGGCTCAGGGCGGCGATCAGGCCGATCGCATTGGCCGTGAAGGGGATGCCGGTACGGGTACGGAGCATCCAGGCGATCGCAAACAGGACGACGGGAATCCCCAGTGCCACCACCGGGCGCCAGACACGCCACCGATCGCCAGACACCATATCGCCGTAGAAGCCGAAGGCGAAGAACACGAACATCACCACCACCAGCAGCAGCACACCTACGTAGATCAGGGTGTGGATGGCGATGTCGGCAGTGAACGCCTTCCACGCCCGGACGGCCGCCCTGCCGAACTGCTCGAAGGAGACGGCGAGACGACCCGGCGGAACAGGTCGCGGCTTCGGGCGAGCGGCAACGGGGCGGGGGGGTCGAGGTCTTGGTGGCTCGGCCGGTGGCGGAGCCGCCCGGACGGCAGGTGCAGGGACCACCTCTGGCCGAACCTCCACAGGTCGATCTTCGGCGGGGGCCTCGACGGGAACGAGGAGGTTGGCCGCCACCCAGCAGGTCTTCCCGGTTGTCCGCGAGACCAGCGCCCACTGCCCCCTGGTTTCCTCCAGCCACAACGGGGACCCCTCCGCCATCATGAACAACGGCCGGCACGCCGGGTCCGGCCGCAGACGGGCGGCCACGGCGGTCCTGGTGCGGTGGGTCATCGGGCCGCGCTGCGGCCCGGTATCACAGATCGGAGTGGCGGAGGGATCCCCGCCATCCAGATCGGTGATGAGCCGCTCGAGTGCCTCGTGGTCTATCAGGCCGTGAGCCTCGGCGGCTATCAGGTGTTGGCGCAAGCCACGCCGAATCCCGGACGCCAACTCGCCGGCCCGAGCCGCCTCCGCGGCGTCTTCCCTATCGGTCTTGCGCTGCCGACCGAAAGCCAGACCCAGAGCGAAGCCGATAATGGCGAGGACGACCACACCTCCGGCGTCACCCGAGGCAAGCCCCAGAAACCCACCGATGATGGCCCCGAGCAGAGCGAACCGCATGGCCCTCCATCCCGCCCGGAGACGCGCCGGATAGTCCACCGCCCCCCGGACCAGCCTCCCAATCATGGCAGAACAAGGCGAACGATGTGGCGGCGCCCCGTCGGACGCCGCCACCATCAGCCGTGGCTACTCGAAGGAGATGGCCTCCAGCAGGTCGGTCCGGGCGCCCCGGTAGGCGGGCCACAGTGAAGCCAGGAACCCACCAATCGCTGCGGCCAGCGCATAGACGGCCAGCGTGGTGTACGGCAGCGTCAACTCGAGGCCCTGGCCGATCCCGAAGACGATGGCGATCCCCAGCAGGCTGCCGACCACCAAGCCGATTATCGCTCCGAACACGGCAATGAGCACAGCCTCCCACCGGATCATCCTGCGCACCTGGCGCCGGGTCATGCCCACGGCACGCAGCAGGCCGATCTCCCGCTTCCTCTCGAATATCGACAGAGCCAGTGTGTTGGTTATCCCCATCAGGGCGATCACAATCGCAAAGCTCAGCAGAGCGGTGAGGATGTTGAGGAGCATGTCCACCTGGCCGGCGACCTTGTCGATGTACTCCTCGGCGTTGCTCATCTCGACGTTGGGGTACTCGGCAACGAGTGCCTCCAGGGCCGGGCGAGCCGCTTCGACATCGACCCCATCGGCCAACTTCAGCATCACCATCGCCTCCAGGCCATGGGTGTAGTACTCGTCGAAGTCGTCCATCGAGATGGCATATCGAGTGCCGTGGAACAACTGGGAGGAGAACGTCGCAGCCACGGTCAGATCGACCGGCTTGTCCTCCCTGGGTTCGATGGTGACCGTGTCACCCACCGAGACGCCGTTCTCTTCGGCCCAATCGGCATCGACCATCACCGTGCCTGGACCCAGATCACCAAACGAACCGGACGGGACATCCAGACGGATCACCCGGTCCAGTTGATCGTCCACACCGGCCAGGTACAACTCCGACCCGGACCCCGGGTCGATGTAGAGACCCACCCGGTAGGAGGAGGCCACCGCCACCTCAGGCAGAGCGGCCAGGCTCTCCTTGAGGGCCGGGCTCACACCCGTCGAGGTGGGGTCGGCCAAGCCGCGAGGTTCGATCTGGTATTCGGCGATGATCTCGTCCTCGACGGCACCGCTGACGGTCGTCTTCATCGAAGCGGCCAGCACCGCCAGGATGCTGACCAGGGCCACGCCGATCATCAGTGCCGATGCCGTGGCCGCCATTCTGCGGGGTTTGCGGATGGCATTCTCCTGGGCCAGACGGCCCGGCACACCAAACATCCGCGGCAGCGGCGCCCCGAAGATGCGCCCGAACCCCTTCGAGAAGAACGGAGAGATGACCGCCACGCCGACAAACGTGAGACCGGCGCCGATCCCGACCATCAGGAGAGCGTTCGAGAAGTCGCCCAACAGTCCGGCCATCAACAGGGCCACACCCGCCACAGTGATGGTGACCCCGAAGATCACCCGGTTGCGAAGCGGTTTGGAGAAACCGACCGAGGTCTCCCGCAGTGCCGCCACCGGCGGCACCCTGGAGGCCCGTATCGCCGGGATCACCGCCGATATCAGAGTGAAGAACACCCCGAAGCCGAGGCCGACGAAGATGGTTCGAGGGGCGATCACCAGGGATCCTGATGGCATGCCCATCCCAAACGCCTCCATCACAACCTGAATCCCCACCGCAAGCAACACGCCTACGCCGATCCCGATGACCGAAGCCACCACGCCGACGATCAGGGCCTCCAGCACGACGATGATGGTCATCTGCCTGCCGGTGGCGCCCACGGCCCTCAGCAAGGCCAGTTCACGGGTGCGTTGGCTGACGATGATCCGGAAGGTGTTGCTGATCAGGAACGCCGCCACGAACAGGGCGATGGCGCCGATCGCCACCAGGAATGTGTTCATGAACCCCAGGGCAGTGTCGACCTGTTCGAGTTGCTCCTCCATCTCGACCGTTGCCAGCACCACCTCGATGTCGGCGTCGTCGATTGCGGCCTCGACCCGAACCTGAAGTTCCTCGGCTGTGACGCCTTCCGCAGCGGCAACGGCCACAACGGCATAGGCGTCTTCGTAGCCCATGACCCGCTGAGCGGCCTCAATATCGAGACCGACCATGGTTGCTCCGAGCAGGTTGTCGGCATCACCAAAGCCGATCGTGCCGACGATGGTGAACTCCTCGACCCCGGTCGCAAAGATCACCTCGACCGTGTCACCCAACTCGAAGCCGTTGGATCTGGCGGTGAACACATCGATGACCACCTCGCCCGAACCTTCGGGCAGACGGCCCTCCTCGAACGTCGCCAGCGAGACCTCGAAGTCATCCACATCGACGGAGAACCCAAAAGTGGGTGCGCCCATACTCCCGATCGGCTCCCCTTCCTTGTCGATCATCTGGGCAAAACCCTGCACCGTCGGCACTGCCAGGGCGACGCCATCCACGGCAAGGATGTCGTCCAGGACCTCCTCGGGAATCCGGCCGACGGTGAACCCCAGGGTGCCGGCCTCCTGCACATACAGGTCGACGCCCTCGGTGCTGCCTTCGAACAGATCGT
>CBDUUY010000214.1:0-4316 GCA_965370535.1 uncultured bacterium | reverse complement strand
GCCGCCGCCCACCAGATCGAGGAGCACGAGCATCGGCAGCAGGGTCACCGCCACGATGGCGGCGATCAGGGAGCCGATGACCACACGAATCGCCGTCACGGCAAGAAGCCTACCCGGGGACCCCCGGGATTCCTCCCGGTTGCAACCCCGGGAATCTCACTGCTACTTTGAATCACAGCCATGTCATCTGCCGGGAACAACGTCACTCCGCCTGCATCGGACTACTTCGAGGAACCCTTTACCGACGAGGAACGTGCGGTTCTCGAGCGGTTCTTCACCACGACCACCGGTCCGGTGTTCGCCCTCATCAACCTCCCCGAGGTGGTCAAGGGCGCCCTGTTCGCCCGATACAGCCGCACGACCAAATCACTGCGGCGCCTGTTCCTCGATGAGTTCTACGACTCCCCCGGGGCCGGCTTCCATCCCCTCACCGAGCGTGCCGACGGGGACGACCCGGCGGTGCGCCGACGCAGGGCCGAAGACCTCTATGGGAAGGTGTTCACCGATTTCGGAGACGATTCCGTCGCCCAACTCGGATCCGTCCACCTGGCATGTGAGCAGGCCTCCAACCTGCTCACCAAAGTGCTCGAATGGGGCAGGATCGCTGCATACCTCGAGCAGAGCACCCGCTACATCTTCTACGATCGCCGCCTCGGCGCACGTTACCGCTACCTGATCCCCTCCGAGATCGCCGCTGCCGGCTTCACCGAACGCTACCGGGAGACGCTCGATGCCGGGTTCGACACCTACACAGCGCTCACCGGCCGGTTGACCGCGTACTACGAGGCGCTCTTCCCCCGGCAGGAAGGTGACTCCGGGTTCGTGTACCGCTCCACAATCAGGGCCAAGGTCTGTGACGACCTGCGGGGCCTGCTGCCTGCAGCCACCCTCTCCAACGTGGGAATCCACGCCAGTGGCCAGGCCTACGAGATGCTGCTGATGCGCATGTTCGGCCATCCTCTTGCCGAGGTCCGCTCCTATGCCCATCTGATGCTGGCCGAGTTGCGCAAGGTGATCCCCGCCTTCCTTCAGCGAGTCGATATGGAGGACAGGGGCGTTGAATGGACGGACTACCTCGCAGCGACCGCCGAACGAATGAGGGAAGTCGCCGAAGACATCGGACTATCGCCGGAGGATCGCCCCGAGGTGGACCTGGTCGCCTGGGACCACGACGCCGAGCGCAGGGTCGCTGCCGGAGCGCTCTACGCGGTGACCGACCTCCCCGATGACCAGATCCGCCGCCACGTCGACGGACTGTCGGAAGAAGACATCGGTCGCATCATCACCGCCTATGCCGGGGAACGGGGAAACCGCCGTCACAAGCCGGGCAGGGCGATGGAGAGGACCGGCTACCGCTTCGACATACTCTGCGACTACGGCATCTTCCGTGACCTGCAGCGCCACCGGATGCTCACCATCGAATGGCAACGGCTCGGCACCCGCCACGGCTACGTCACACCGCCGTCGCTCGCCGAGATCGACGGCATCAACGCCTGGGACGAGACCATGGAGAGGGGCGCCGGGCTCTTCCAGAGCTTGTCCGGGGCCGTCGGCGCCGACGCCGCCCAGTATGTGGTGCCCTTTGCGTATCGGGTCCGCTTCTACCTGCAGATGAACGCCAGGGAGGCGTTCCATCTGATCGAACTGCGCACGGGGCGCGGCGGCCACCCCGGCTACCGGCGTGTCTGCCAGCAGATGCACAGGCTCATCAGGGATAGGGCAGGCCACACCCGGATCGCCGATGTCATGCACTTCGTGGACCACGGTGCCGCCGATCTCGAACGGCTCGATTCGGAGCGGCGGGCCGCGGCACGGCGAGCGGCGGCCGGAGTCGCCGACCCGGCTCTCGACTAGCCGCTCCCCTATCCGTCGAGATCGATCCGCATCACCAGGACCCCTTGCTCGACGGCCCATGTGGCGTCGGAGACCAGGCTGTAGTCCAGGAAATCCTGCTGCGCCGACTCGATGAACAGACGTCGAGCGTCACCCTCCAGCGGTGGCACGCCGCGGTCCTTCACGGCCTTGGCCCTGGCGCGGAATCGCTCCAGGAACGCATCCACATCGAACTCTGCCATCGGTAGCTCCTGAGGTGGCCCGATCCCCAGGCTAGAGGCCCGGGCCGAGGGCGGCCTGCCAAACATCAGGATGAGGACCAGCAGTGAGTCAGCAAGAGATCAGGACAGGACGGCGCTGGCGCCGAGCAACTCCCGTAGTTCGGCGTAGAGGGCTGTGCGGGCCTCAACCCGGAACTCATCGCCCAATCGAACGACGGTGTCCCGGGAGTCGCCGGTGAGATGAAGGTATACCGGCACCTCCCCGGGATGGTTCGCCAGCACCCCTCGCAGCCGTGTCACCAGTGATCGGGACATCCTCACCGCCTGCACCTGAAGCCGTACCACCGATTCGGTGTCCAGGGTGGGCTCGGAGATCCCTTGCGCCACGAGTTTGACGGAGTCCCCCCGCTGATCGACCCTGCCGCTCACCACCAGCACCGCATCCGGACGGACCAGCGGCCCGAAATCGGAGACCGTGCGCGGGAAACAGACCACCTCGGTGCTGCCCTCCAGATCCTCCAGGTGGAAGAAGAGCATCGGATCGCCCTTGCGGGTGTAGCGGCGGGTCACGGCTCCCACGATGCCCCCCACCGTCACCACGGAACCATCCGACTTCTCCAGGAGGCCGGGCATCGAGGTGGTCACCAGGGAGCGCAGGGCGCTCTGGACCCCGAACAGGGGATGATCCGACACGTAGAGCCCGAGCATCTCCTTCTCGAATCCGAGTTTGGTCGCCTTGTCCCACTCCAGATCGGGAATCTCCAGGCTTGCACCCTGCACAGACGGCTCGTCGCCACCGAACAGGCTGAACTGCCCCATGTCCTCGGCACGACGCCTGCTGACCACCGCATCGATCACCTGCTCGTGGAGGGCCAGCAGCCCCTGCCGGGGTGCCCCCGTCGCATCAAACGCACCCGCCTTGATCAACGACTCCATGGTGCGTTTGTTGAGCACCGAGATATCCACCCGATCTACGAAGTCCCTGAAATCGACGAACGGCCCGTTCCTACGCCGCTCCTCCACGATCCGCGCAACGACACCCTCCCCCACATTGCGGATCGCCGACAACCCGAACGGCACCATTCCGTCCCTCGCCGTAAAATCCGATTCCGACTGGTTGACATCGGGTACCAGCACCTTGACACCCATGGTTCTGCACTCGTTGAGGTACTGCGCGGTGCGGTCCTTGTCCTTCTTGGATGAGGTCAGCAGTGCAGCCATGTACTCGGACGGGTAGTGCGCCTTCAACCAGGCCGTCTGGTAGGCCACCAGGGCGTAGCCCGCTGCGTGGGACTTGTTGAATCCGTATCCCGAGAAGTGGGAGATGAGATCGAAGAGCTCCTTGCCCAGTGAGGCCGGATGACCCTGGGCGACACACCCCTCCACAAACGAGACCTCCTGCTGGGCCATGACGGCCGGAATCTTCTTCCCCATGGCCTTGCGGAGCGCATCGGCCTCGACCATCGAGAACCCCGCCATCACCCTGGCGGCATCCATCACCTGCTCCTGATACACCATGATCCCGTAGGTGTCGGCGAGCACCGGTTCCAGGTCGGCGTGGGGGTACTCGACAGCCACCCTCCCGTTCTTCCGATCGGCGTACAGGTTGTGGGTGCCGGCCCCCAGCGGGCCGGGCCGGTACAGAGAGACGAGGGCGATCAGGTCGTCGAACCGGTCGGGCACCAGATTGCGCATCAGCGCCCGCATCCCGACGCCCTCCATCTGGAAGATTCCCATGCTGTCCCCGCGCGCCAACATCTCGTAGACGGCCGGGTCGTCCAGGGCGACGTTGTCGATGTCGGGCCGGGTGCCGTGGTTCTCCGCGATCAACTCGAGTGACCTCTCGATGGTCGAGAGGTTGCGAAGCCCCAGGAAATCCATCTTGAGCAGCCCCAGTTGCTCGATGGCGTGCATCTCGAACTGGGTGACGATCTCGGCTTCCTGGCCCTTCTGCTGGATCGGGACGATCTCCATCAGCGGCACCGGAGAGATCACCACCGCAGCAGCGTGGATCGAGTCCTGGCGGCGCAGGCCCTCCAGGCCCAGCGCAGTGTCCATCACACGGCGGGCGTCGTCGTCGGCCGCATAGATTTCGCGCAGTCCTGCGGCGTTGTTGTGATGATCCTTGATGGCACGGGAGGCGTCCTCGGGAAGGTCGCCCAGGCACTGTGCCAGGCTCGCCTCCTTGCCGAGGATCGGAGGCGGCATCGCCTTGGCGATCCTGTCGCCGAGCGCATAGGGGTATCCGAGCACCCTGGCGCT
>CBDUUY010000213.1:0-4321 GCA_965370535.1 uncultured bacterium | reverse complement strand
AGCAGCATCCCCGGCTGGAACTTCGACCTCCCAAACCCGGTGATCGGGACGAACATGAAGATCAGCAGCACCAGGGTGATGCCGGTCACCGGGCCTCGCCGCTTCAGCAGCGTGCCGAGCATCACCACCAGGGCCACCAGGAAGACGCACAACAGAGCGACCACACCGAGAGCGATCAAGTATCGGCCCAGCGGCGGGACCGACGGGGCGAAACCTCGGGCGTGTTCGGCACCGGGGAGCCACAGATAGGCGACCAGGCCGGGGATGAACACCATCGAGACGGTCACGCCGAGACCGTGGGCCACCACCTTGCCGATGATGTAGGTGCCCCGCGAGATCGGCTTGGACACCACCCATCCGGCGGTGCCCCGCCGCCGCTCGTTCACCACGGGACCGACCGTGACCACGATGGCTCCCAGCGAGGCGAACAGCCACACCAGGTCCACCGCTTCGTCGAGAGACTCGAGAGTTATCCATCCGATGTCCCATGACATGGCGACATCCAGATAGAGCAGGATGTTGACGAGTCCGGTCCAGATCAGGACCCGCACCAACCCCCTCCACCCCAGCCAGGGCAGCAATTCGCCCCATACATAACCGCCGAATCCCGCCAGGTAACGTCGTCTACTCGCCATCGGCAGCCCCCACGATCTCCAAGTAGGCGTCCTCGAGACTCCTGTCACTCAGGTGGTACTCGATCACGTCACACCCATCCCGGCCGGTCAGTATCGGCAGCAGCCGGGCCGCGGCGCCTTCGTCACTCAGTCGGATGGTCCATTCCTCGATCTCGCCGCGGCGGGTCGTGGCCACCGATTCGATCCACGATTCGGCCCTGAGCCGTTCGGCCAGACCATCGGGCTCACCGCGCAGCATGGCCGTGTAGGTGCCCGTCGGGACCCCGAGAATGTCTTCGATGGAGCCCTGGGCCAGAGTGCGCCCTCCCCCGATGACCGCCACCGCATCACTGACCCGTTGCACGTCGTCGAGGATGTGGGTCGAGTAGAAGACCGTCGTGTTCTCGCGCACCCGATCGATGAGCTCGATCACCTCGCGGCGGCCGCGGGGGTCGAGGCCGGCAGACGGCTCGTCCAGGATCAGGAGATCGGGGTTACCTATCAATGCCTGGGCGATCCCCAGGCGCTGCCGCTCACCACCCGACAGGGCCTTCACCCGCCGCCGGGCCTTGCCTGCCAGACCGGCCTGTTCTATCAAGGCGTCCACTCTCCGACGAAGAGCCAACTGGTTCCAAGACCCCGGGTGGAACCGGCCTGCGAACTTGAGTATCTCTCTCACCGTGCGATCGGGGTGGAACGCCGGATCCTGCGGCAGATAGCCGATCCGGGAACGGGCGGCCGGTCCCGCATGGAAAGCATCGCGGCCGAACAGGAAAGCTTCCCCGCCGCTGGGCCGGATCAACCCCATGAGAATCTTCATCGTGGTGCTCTTGCCTGCCCCATTGGGGCCCAGGAATCCGTAAACCGAGCCACGGGGGACCATCAGGTCGAGTCCGCGGAGAGCCTCCACTTTCCCGTATCGCTTGCGGAGGCCGTTGACTTCGATGATCGGCCCGCTTGGTTGCCGTGTCTCCATCACAGCTCCCTCCACTGGAACCGGATGACCGCCAGGCCCGTCAAACCCATGATCCACAACAGCGAGATCAACGCCGGTCCGAGCAGCGGCGCCGGTTCGGCCTGCACGGCGTCAAGGAGACCGGAGATCAACCCGGCCGGAGTGGCATCCACCGCAGCGGCCACATTCAAGAACCCGAGCATGAACAACCCCACGGCTATC
The DNA here is from genome assembly GCA_965370535.1 of uncultured bacterium. Taxonomy (GTDB): domain Bacteria; phylum Actinomycetota; class Acidimicrobiia; order Spongiisociales; family UBA11373; genus JAHJML01. Next base: position 2,530 of record CBDUUY010000213.1, on the reverse strand, counting down.
ACCACGCCCAGGCCCAGCACCACAGCCTCCGACCGGAACATCGCTCCCAGCAACACCATGAGTGCCACCAGCACCAGCAGGAACAGCGAAATCCGCATCAGCATCCCCAGGTACTCCGGCGTGGCCGGCAGATCCGCAAACCCACCGGAACCGATCGACGAGCTGGTGATCTGGAAGACGTCTCGGGCCGTGAAGACCTCGATCTTGATGTTGGAGGCATAAGTCATCACCGGGTAAGCGAGGAGACCGGCACCGAACACGGCAAACACCACACCGGGGATGGCACCGAGCACCTTGGACACTACGAAGGCAGGCCGCCCGATGGGCATACCCACAAGCCATGAGGCGGTGCCCTCATCTACCTCCCCGGCCACCGCCCCCTGGGCGGCCGCCGCGGTAGCCAGGGTGAGCACGATCGCCCACATGCTGAAGAAGGGGAACATCAGGAGGCCAAGCCGTACGTTCGCCCCCTCCGAGGAGCCGGCCAACCACCAGATGGTGAAGGCCCCCGCCAGCACCAGCAGGCCGGCGCCGATCAGGACCAGGGACCGCCACGGCAGCCAGCGCCGCACCTCGGCGCCGGTCAATCCGAGCATCCCGCGCCAGGGGCCGGACCGCGTGATCGGCCGGAGCGGTGTGGCCTCAGTCGCCATCGCCGACCTCCCCATCCGAACCTGCGGTGATCTCCAGGTAGATGTCCTCCAGGCTGCGCCTCTCCGGCCGGATCTCGGTGACGACCGCGCCGTGGGCAATCAACCGGCGGGCCATCTCGGCTTCTGCGATTGCCCGGTCGGCGGCCAGCACCCGCCAGACACCGTTTTCGAGTGGGGCTGTCTCCTCTACCCACGGCTCCGTGGCGAGGTCGTTGATCGCCGCCTCCCCGTCACCTCTCAACCCCACCCGATACGACATCTCTCCTGCCGTCCTGAACTCCTCGATCGGCCCCTGGGAAATGATCCGGCCGTGATCGAGCACGGCGATGTAACCGGCGATGCGCTGTACGTCGTCGAGGATGTGGGTGGAGTAGAAGACCGTCGTGTGCTCACGGAGAGCGTCCAGGAGATCTATGACCTCCCGTCGTCCGGCGGGGTCGAGCCCGACCGAGGGTTCGTCCAGGATCAGCAGGTCGGGATGGCCGATGTAGGCCTGAGCGATACCGAGCCTGCGGAGCTCTCCGCCCGACAGGGCTTCGACCCTGCGGCCCGCCTTGTCGCCAAGGCCGATCATCTCCAGGCTCTCCTCGACCCTCTCAGCGATCGCCAACCTGGAGCCCTTCACATAACGGCGCGCCACGAACCGCAGCACTCGATGCACTCGCATTCGCCCGTAGAAAGATGGGTTCTGCGGCAGGTAGCCGATCCGGGCCCGGACGGCGGTCCCCTCCCCGACATCCCGGCCCAGCACCTGAGCGGTGCCGGCGCTGGGCCGGATCAAACCCATCAGGATCTTCATCGTGGTGCTCTTGCCTGCACCGTTGGGGCCCAGGAACCCGAAAACCGAACCGGCGGGCACGGTCAGATCGATTCCCTGCAACGCCTCTACCCTCCGGTAGCGCTTGCGAAGCCCGCTGATCTCGACTGCGGGAGTCATGGGCAATCCTCCAGTGGTGGAGCCTCGACCACCGTCTCACCTGAGACCGACACCATCAGCGTGGCGCAAAGGAATCTATCCTCGTCATCTCCATCGACGTACGTCTCGCGCACTAGATAGATGTCGTAGTCCCCTGCCGCCAGTTCGACCGGATCGGGGCTCACCCGATGGTCTTCGAAGCCAAGGTAGACAGAGGCCTCAACGCATTGACCGACATCGCCGGTTACCGGGAACCCAGAAATCGGAACCGGCACACCGTCGGAGACGATTGTGGCCCTGACATCACGGTCGAAGTTCTCGAGTGGCCTGTATCCCAGACACCCCGAGCCGACCGGCCAGACCTCGCCGATCCCGACGTCGTTCAGAGTGGTGCCGTGAGGGAGGACGACCATGCGATACATCCCGTATCCGATGCGCTCGCCGCCCTCGGAGAAGTACTCGGTCAGCACGACCCAGAGTGTGCCGGTGGGGCCAACCGGGGTGGGTGGCGGCTGCCTCCAGGCAATCTCCTCGGCAGAGCCGGCCAACGGACCGAGTCCACAAGGCTCCAGATCCGGCACCGTGATCTGGATATCTCCATCCACGGTAAAGGGCACCACAGCACAGGTCTCCGGTGCCGGCACGTAGACATCGAAGTCGCCAAAGCCTGTCGGGAAGGTCCCGACAAAGAGGTCGTAGTCGCCGGCCGGGAGCAGGGCCTCGGTCACCACTACGTGGCTCATGTGGAGAGCGGTGCACGGCCAATTGAAGTCGCCATCTCTGTCCAGCAGGGGCACCGACCATGACTGCCCAACCCAGTGCTCATCTGAGCAGGCCACACCGAGGAAGTCTGAAGCATCGTCGATCTCCCCCAGATCGGCGCCACGCGGGACCGCCGCCATCAACAGCCGGTCGGGACCACCCGCCGGCCCTTCGACACGAACCGTGCCCGCCATACCCG
>CBDUUY010000212.1:0-4333 GCA_965370535.1 uncultured bacterium | reverse complement strand
CTGATAGGCAGTTCCGGGTCCATCACCGTCTCGATGGTGAAGGCGAGATCGGTGGCGCTGATCGACGTGCCGTCTGCCCACTCGGCAGCTGGGCTCACCTGCACGGTGACGTCCATGGTGCCGTCGCCGTGGGCCACGAGCCCCCCGTTGGCGATAGACGGGATCTGAGCCAGGACGTCGGGGATCGCATCCATCGTGGCGGGGTCGATGTCGTAGCCGGTGGCGAACAGGGACGGTGCCAGCAGGTCGAGAACGGCCGTGTCGGGGCCGTCGAGGAAGGGGTTCAACGTGCGCGGGGCCCCGTGGTCACCGATGCCGACGACCGCCTGCCCTCCCCGTCTCTCGGGCTCGGCGCCGACTGCGACCGTGGACGTCGTGGCCGGGGCAGTAGTCGTCGAGGGGGTCACCCCGGGTGAGGGCGCGCACGACCACACGGTCAAGCCGAACGCGGCAGCGAGCCACACCGTGGATACACGACGTCTCATCGGAGAGAGCATCGGCACTCGGCCGGGGCGACCCGAGAGATTCTGAGTTAGACCCAGTAACGCACCAGTGCCGCCATCTTGTCGGCGTCCAACGAAGCCCCTCCGACGAGGCCTCCGTCGATGTCACGTTTGGCCATCAGGCCGGCGACGTTGCCGGGATTCATCGAACCGCCGTACAAGATGCGCGTCTCGTCGGCGGATTCACCCCAGGTGGCCCTGATCTCGCCTCGGAGGTACCCGACGGCCGCAGCCGCGGTGTCGTCATCGGCGGTGAGGCCGGTGCCTATTGCCCAGATCGGCTCATAGGCGACCACGAGGCCCGCCACGGTCTGGCCGTCCAGGCCTCCGAGAGCCCCCTCCAACTGAGACCCGATCACCTGCTCCGTGATCTCTCGCTCCCGCTCTTCCAGGGTCTCGCCCACGCAGAGGATGGGAGTCATCCCGGCTTCCAGCACAGCCCGCAGCTTGCGAGCCACGACCGCATCGTCCTCACCGAACATCTGCCGCCGCTCGCTGTGGCCCACGATGACGAACTTCACGCCTAGCTTGGCCAGCATCCCGGCAGAGACCTCGCCGGTGTAGGCGCCGCTCGCCTCCCAGTGCAGGTTCTGGGCCCCCAACTGAATCCGCAGGTAGTCCGCTTCGATCACGGTCTGCACCGAGCGCAACGAGGTGAACGGCGGACACACCACCACATCGACCCGGTCGTAGTCGGCGGGGTCCAGTCGATAGCCGAGTTTCTGCACCATCTGGATCGCTTCCAGATGATTGGCGTTCATCTTCCAATTGCCTGCGATCAAATCCCTACGCGCCATGGGCCCACCTTTCCAGTGCTTCCAGTCCGGGCAGCGTCCCGCCCTCTAACAACTTCAATCCGGCGCCGCCCCCTGTCGAAAGATGGTCCACAGCGTCATCCAAACCAAACGCCCGAAGTGCAGCGACACTGTCGCCACCGCCCGCAACGGTGAAGCCGTCACAGCCACCCACGGCCTCGGCCACCGCCCTGGTGCCGGCTGCAAACGCCTCCCACTCGAACACCCCCATCGGGCCGTTCCAGAACAAGGTGTCCGAACCGGCGATGACCGAGGAGAACCTCTCGATCGTCTGCGGCCCGATGTCCAGGCCCAGCATCTGGTCGGGGATGGCGGTGGCCGGAACCACCCTGTGCGGGGTCTCGGCAACGAACGCCTCGCCCACCACTATGTCCGTCGGGAGCACCAACCGATCGCCGTTGGGGCCGTCCAGGACCCCGGCCGCCACCTCGATCATCTCCTCCTCGATCAGCGAATCACCCACCGGATACCCCTCGGCGACCAGCATCGTGAAACACATCGCCCCGCCGACGAGCATTGCGTCCACCCTGGGCAGCAGTGCCCGGATGACCCCGAGTTTGTCGGAGACCTTTGCCCCGCCCAGGATGACGACAAACGGCCGTTCGGGTTCAATCAGGAGCCCACCCAGGGCCTCCGTCTCTGCCGCCAGCAGGCGCCCCGCCGCCGATGGAATCCGTCCGGCGACGCCTACCGTCGAGGCGTGAGCGCGGTGCGCCGTCCCGAAGGCATCGAGCACGAACAGGTCGGCGAGACCTGCCAGACGATCGGCCAGTTCCGGATCGTTCTGCTTCTCCCCTGGTTCGAAACGGGTGTTCTCGAGAACCACCACTTCTCCGGGTGCTGCGGCCGCCACCGCTGCACTCGATTGAGGCCCGGCCACATCACCTGCGGCGGTGACGGGGAAGCCGCCCAATTCACCCAATGCTGCTGCAACGGGTGCCATCGACAGTGCAGGGTCCGGGCCCTTGGGACGCCCCAGGTGGCTGCAGACCACAACCCCTGCGCCCCTGTCGATCAGTTCCCTGATCGTGGGCAGGCTCGACCGGATCCTGAAGTCGTCGCCCACGGCGCCGTTCACCAGGGGCACGTTGAGATCCGCCCGGACCAGAACCGTCCGGCCGGAGACCTCGATGTCATCGAGGGTTGGGAAGCCGCTCACATCTCCTCCGAGAACCGATCGGCGTCACGCTAGCCGTCGCAGCACCGCTCCCAGACGCGTCGCATCGTGCTGGGGCCATTCGGACAGAGGATCCACGAGGTCTGCGGTCTCCACCCGGCACCCGAGGCTCTCCAGCGCGTCCCGGTCCACCCTCACGGGATCGAGTCCATCCGGCACATCGAGGCGGCCGTGATGGGCAACCACGGCATCGGGCATCCGCAGGCCGGTGTGCTCGACGAGGGCCTCGACATGGGCCAGTGCATCCATGCCCAGCGTCTCGCCGTCCTGGGTGGTCAGATTGCAGACATAGGAGAGACCGGCACCCGCTGCATTCACCGCCTCGGCCAGGCCGGGCACCTTGAGGCCGGCGATCAGAGACGTGTACAGGCTCCCGGGACCGATGACGATCTGATCGGCCGAAGCGATGGCATCGGTGGCCGCTCTGGTTGCTTCCACCTCCCTCGGCAGCAGTCGCAGCTCCTCGATCGTGCCGCGCGAGAGTGCGACCGCCACCTGCCCTTTGACCAGTTCGCCGTCGACCACTGCCTCCAGGCCCAGGGGCAGAGGAGCCGCAGGCACCACCGCCCCCCTGGCGCCCAACAGCCTGCCCATGGTGTTGAGTGCCTCCTCGAGCCCTCCAGATCTCTCGGCGAAGGCGGCCAGCACCAGGTTCCCCAGGGAGTGGCCTGCCACGTCACCGGTGTCGAAGCGATGCTCCATCAATCGATACCAGACGGATCCGGGTGGGCTGAGAGCCAGCAATGCCCTCCGGCAATCGCCCGGCGGGGGGATCCCCAGCGCCGGCGCCAGCCTCCCCGATGATCCACCGTCGTCGGCAACACCTACCACGGCTGTGATCACATCGGCGTACTCCTGCACTGCCAGCAGCGCTCTGGCCAGACCGTGCCCTCCCCCCAGTGCGGCCACCCGCAGGCCCTCATAATCCAGTTCCAACTTCTCGAGGAGTGGATCCACCATCGTCCCGAAGTTGCTCAACGTTCGATATCCCGATGGGTGACGGTGGCCGCGACATCCTGAGCCTTGAGCCAGGCGGCCATCTCCTCGGCCAGGACCACCGACCGGTGATGGCCACCCGTACACCCGAAGGCGATGGTGAAGTACGCCTTTCCCTCAGCCGCATACCGGGGCAACAAGAACGACACCATGCCCTGCACATGGCCCAGGAAGGGCCCGGTGTCCTCCTGACCGAGTACGAACTCTCTGACCGGCTTGTCGATCCCGGTCAGGTCCCGCAGCGAGGCCACCCAATGCGGGTTGGGCAGGAACCTGGCGTCCAGGATCATGTCGGAGGACTGGGGAACACCGTGCTTGAAGCCGAAGGACACCACCGTGACCCTCAGAGGCTGTTCGGTGGGTCCCTCGCCGAAGGCCTCCTGGACCGTCACACGCAGGTCGTGAACGCTCCGCCCCCCGGTGTCCATGACGAGATCGGCCCTGGTCCGCAGCGCCTCGAGAGCCGCCCTCTCGATGGCGATCGATTCCACCAGTGTGGGCCTGTCCACTGGATGCGGCCGCCGGCTCTCCTTGAATCTTTCCACGAGAACGTCGTCGTCGGCATCGAGGAACAACACCTTCACGGACACGTCACGGGCCGACAGGTCATCGAGAGCCTGTTCCAGAGCCTCGAAGCTGAGGCCTCCCCTGGTGTCCACGACCACGGCCAGGCGATCATGGTGCGAGTCGTCCCACTCGACGGCGTCACCGATCAGGCCGGCCGGCAGGTTGTCGATGACGAAGTAGCCCAGATCCTCGAGCGCATTCGACGCGGTCGAGCGCCCGGCGCCGCTCATCCCTGTGATCACAACCAGTTCAGCCAAGAGCACCTTCCTCAGCCG
>CBDUUY010000211.1:0-4359 GCA_965370535.1 uncultured bacterium | reverse complement strand
GCACCTCGTCGTCGATCCGGATCTCCAAGCCGATCCCCTTCGGGCCGGCCCGCACCTCCATGGTTCTCATGACGTCCTCGAGGGTGCCGCGCACGGAGAAGGGAACCGTCTCCATCACCAGGCGGCCCGACTCGACCCGGGCCAGATCGAGCAGATCGTTGATGATGGTGAGCAGGCTCTCCGCCGAGGACCTCACAGTGCCCACATAGGCGCGTTGCTCGTCTGTCAGATCGGTGTCGAGCGTCAGATCGGTCATCCCGAGCACGGCGTTCATCGGAGTGCGGATCTCGTGGCTGACATTCGCCAGCAGTTCCGACTTGGCCCTGACGGCCGCTTCGGCGGTATCGCGGGCGGCTTCCAACTGGCGCCGTGCCTCCACCCTCTCGGTGATGTCCCTCGCCGTCACCACCCAGGCCGCCAACTCCGGATCCTCGAGAAGGTTGGCCGCCCTACCCTCCATCTCCAGCCAGGAGCCATCCGCTCGCAGCACCCTGTGAGGGATCGCCGCGGTCGAAGCACCGGGAGGTGTCTCGGCCGCCGCCGCCACAATCGCCGCCAGATCGTCGGGATGCACCAGATCGGCCACCGCCATCCCGACGAAGGCGTCGGGCTCATAGCCGAGGGTGCCCGCAACCGACGGGTTGATGAAGCCGATCCGGCCTCGCTCATCGATGGTGTACATCAGGTCGGACACGTGACGCACCATCAGCCAGTGGCGGCGCTGCGCCGCCTCGAGGGCCCGCTCCATCCGGCGCCGCTCGGTGATGTCGGTCGCCACTCCGATGACGCCCTGCACTGTGCCGTCTTCGCCCAGAACGGGACGACGCCGCACCTCCCACTCCAGGCCGTTGTCCTCGAGATACGATATCGACTCCTCGCCGGCCAGTGCCCGCCGGATCTCCGACAAGACCTCGGGTCGATCGGCATCCCTCTCGAAGCACGATGTGCCCACCAGGCTGTCGGTGGTCTCACCGAGATGCTCCAGGCCACTGCCCTCGGCCAGGGTGTATATGCCATCCAGGTCATGGGCGAAAAGGATCACCGGAGCACCTGCCATCACGGCGCGCATCTGCTGCTCGCGAGCGGCAAGCGCCTCGTTGCTCGCAGTCAGGTTCCGCTCGGCTGCTTTCAGTTCGGAGACATCGGTGATCGAGACGGCCACCCGCCGGTAGTCCGGAAGCTCTTCCGGTCCGGGTGGAGCCACCCACCTCATGCTCGCCTCGATACGCCGCCCCTTGACCGTCGCCCCCGTCACCTCGGTGGTCATCTCCGAATCGCCCACCCACACCGCCATGACCTGTTCCACGAAGGCGGGCCTGGTCTCGGCGGTGAAGGTGGCCGGATCGAGTCGGCCCAGCATCGCCGAGGCATCCTCCACCTCGATCAGGGCGGCGGCAGCCGGATTCACATTCAGCACGTTCACCAGGCCAAGTGCCCTGTCGATCTCCGCTGGATTCTGCTGCAGGTAGAGCCGCAGATCCTCGACTCCCTCCCTTCGCAGCGAGTCCAACCAGGAGGCGACTCCGGAGAAATCCTCCTCCCAGAGAGCTATCGGAGCCCGTTCGAACAACCGCTGGTACCTGTCCCGACTCATACGCATCAAGGTGCTGATGCTCCCGAAACCAACCGCCATCACAGCGAAGATGGCCGCTTCGTACAACATCGACCAGTCCCGGGCCGCAGGGAACACCGCCTGCAGGCCCCACAGCCCGATCAGTGCCATCAGCAAAGGCCTGCGGCGCCTTTCATCGGCCAACACCCACCCGACGGCGGCGATCGCCGCCACCGCCACTCCAATCCCCGTCCGGTGGGGGTCCCCCAGGAGGTGGACCGACATCGTCGTGGTGACGACGATGGCCAGCCACAGAATCGGCATATCTATCCGCCCAAGACGGATCTGCAGGAAGGCAAGCAGCCATAGGGCAACGGCCTCGGCCGCAGCCACCCACCACACCCACGCCCCCGAGAGCACCGCAGCCGACAGGAAGGTGAGCGAGAGAAGACCAAGGGTCCAGGCGGCAATACGCACCGCGGCGCGCTCCACCGCAGATTGCATCGCAAACGGACCCGGCTCATGACGACCGGGCCGCGACGGTGAACGCACACCGGGAGGGACCATAGGGACAAATCGGCACTGCGATGCCGGCCTTGAGCCGATTCTGACTAGTCACAGCGCGCGCCGGCCTCTGGTCACCAGGGCAAGCGGAATCGGCATCGTCGGCACTGGCAAACCAAGAAGTGAACCGGCAAGATGGAGCGAACGATGGCAGGAGACCCGATATGAATCACAGGATCCTCGTGATCGGCCTGGCGGTGACCCTGCTGGCCGCCGGATGTGGCGACGACGACACGGTCATACTGGAGTCGGAGGAAGAGGCCACCCGGGTCACCATGAGCTACGAACAAGCGCTCGAGGTCCGCCTCGATGGCAATCCGACCACCGGATACACCTGGGAGATCGCCTCCGAAGGTGTCGTCGAACTCGTGGATCGCAGCCACCGGCCAACCGGCGACGCCGACGGCTCGCCGGGCATCACGACCCTCGTCTTCGCACCCACCGCGGCAGGCACAGGCGACCTGGTGCTCATCTACCACCGGTCTTGGGAAGAAGGCGTCGAACCGCTCGAGACCCGGACGATCACGATCACTGTCACCGAATAGCAGCGGGCCGGGCGAATGGCCCGGCCCACCATCGAATCGAGTCTTGTCTACTTGCCGCGGCCCAGGAAACCGCCCAGCAGACCGCCGACCTTGGAGAGCAGGCCTCCCCCGCCGGAGTCGGTTGTGGTGCTGCCGCCACCGAGCATGCCGAGCAGGCTGCCGAGGCCGCTCTGCTGCTCGACCTGCTGCTTCTCACCGGCCAGCATGCCGGCGATGCCACCGGCGTCCAGGCCCTCTTCCTTCTTCTTGTTGCCGAGCACACCCAAAAGCAGCGGGGCCGCCGCCGTCATGAGCGTCACGACCTGGCCGATGTCGAGGCCGCTGTCCTTGGCGATCTCCTCGGCGACGGGTTCCTGCTTGCTGCCGAGGACATGGCTGAGAATCCCTGCACCGGGACCGCCGACCACGTTGCCGAGGAAGCCTCCGATGTCACTGAGGATGCCTCCGTCGTGATCCTTGTCGAGTGCTGCATCGAGTGCTGCTGCACCCTGCTCTTCCTCGCTGTTGCGGGCCAAAGCACCGGTCAGCACACCCAGAGTCGAGGCCAGTGCACTCGAGGTCTTCTGCTCGTCGCTGCCGATCAGGCCGGCGAGAGCGGCGAGACCGCCACCGCCGAGTTGGTCGGTCACTAGTTTGATGAGGTCTGAGATGGGGAACCCCCTTGTCTGGTGCCCCCTGGGCGGGGGTTGCTGATGCAAGTTTCCCCCTTTTGGGGTCGCTAGTCCAAAAGGGGGGAAGTACCGGCGTCCCACAGTGGTTCATACGATGACCCCGACAGGAGCCGCCATGACCTTCGACATGAGCCTCGGTGAGTACCGGGCCGCCGTAGACCGCCGTCTCGCCGACTGGCAGACCGCTGATGCACCAGGCCGATTGTGGGCCGCCGATCACACCCTCTGGGCCGCTGAACCGGAACCGGAGATCGACGACCGTCTTGGCTGGCTGCGCCTCCCAGAGACGATGAGAAACGCCGTGCCCGAGATACTCGAGTTCGCCGAGGCGGTGAGAGCCGACGGCATCACCGACGTCGTGCTGCTCGGGATGGGCGGCTCGAGCCTCGCTCCGGAGGTGTACCGGCGGACGTTCGGGAGCAGATCCGGTTACCCGCGCCTGACCGTGCTCGACAGCACCCATCCGGCGGCCGTCGGTACGGTGGCCGAGGCCATCGACCCGGGTTCGAGCCTCTTCATCGTTGCCAGCAAGTCGGGCACCACCATCGAGCCACTGTCTTTCCTCGAGTACTTCTGGGAACTGGTTCGAGAGGCAGGGCGTGATCCGGGCCGATCCTTCGCGGCCATCACCGACCCCGGCAGCCACCTGGAGGACCTGGCGCGTGACCGTCGGTTCCGGCACACATTCACCGCCATCCCCGATATCGGCGGGCGCTACTCGGCGCTCACCCACTTCGGACTCGTTCCGGCAGCGCTGATCGGCGCCGACATCGCGGCCATGCTCGATGAAGCTGCCGCCATGGCAGAAGCAGCCCGTCATGGCGATGCCGGGTTCCCCCTCGGTGCCGCCATCGGTGAACTGGCCCTGGCAGGCCGCGACAAGGCCACCTTCCTGGTCTCGGAGTCGCTGGCCTCCTTCCCGGCATGGGCCGAGCAGTTGATCGCCGAGAGCACCGGCAAGGACGGCAAGGGCATCCTGCCGGTTGCAGACGAGGAGATCGGGTCTCCGGATATCTACGGCAGCGAC
>CBDUUY010000210.1:0-4380 GCA_965370535.1 uncultured bacterium | reverse complement strand
TGCCGGAGTAGCCGATTGCGGGGACGCCGTTCGACCGGGCGGTCCCATCGAGGAAGAAACACCGGCAGCCTCTCTCCACAGGGCTTGGGAGCACCTCGATCGGGGAGGCCCGGGGTCGTGACCACCCCCGCCTGGTTCACCGAAGCCCTCGCCGCCCCCCGCATCGAGCGTGATGTCGAGGTCGCGGGCACCCCCGTCCACTGCCTCGATTGGGGCCGGAATCCGGAGGCACCGGGCCTGGTGTTCGTCCACGGCGGCGCCGCTCATGCCCATTGGTGGAGTTTCCTGGCGCCCATGTTCACCGAACGATGGCACCCCGTCGCCTTCGACCTCACAGGGCACGGCGACAGCGGCCGCCGGGAGCACTACTCGCATGAGATGTGGGCCGAGGAGGTGATGGCGGTCGCCGACGCCGCAGGTTTCCCGGGCCCGCCGGTGGTGGTGGGGCACAGCCTGGGAGGCCTGGTCACGATGCAGACCGCAGCCGTGTACGGCGACGCCCTGGCAGGGGCGGTGGTGGTGGACGCACCGGTGCGCCGCCCCGACCCCGAGTCGGAAGCCCGCGCCAGGGGCACGGCCTTCAGATCACCCGGCGTCTATCCAGACCTGGAGACCGCTCTCGCCCGCTACAAACTGATTCCCCCGCAACCGTGCGAGAACACGTTCCTCGTGGATCACGTCGCCCGCCACTCGCTGCACCAGACCCCGGAGGGTTGGACGTGGAAGTTCGACCCTGCGCTGTTCAAACACACGATGGTGTCGATGCGGGACCAGTTGCTGGCCGCCAGATGCAGGCTCGCCCTGTTCAGGGGTGAGGACAGCGTCGTGGTGCCGTCCGACACGTTCGAGTACATGTCGGAGTTGCTGGAGCACAACGCCCCCGTCGTCTCGATCCCCGGCGCCATGCATCATCTGATCCTCGATCAACCGCTCGCCTTCGTGGCAGCGTTGCGCACCCTGTTGCTCGACTGGGAACACTGCTGAGACCCCCGGGAATCCACTGATCCGCACAGGCCACTCGACGATCCCTAGAGGTGGTCGGGCACATCCTCCAGCGGCACGATGCAACCGGGCAGGTTGTTGCGCACCGAGTTGACCAGCGTCGAGACGGGATGCTCGCCGAGCACATCGGCAGCGGGTCTGAGCATGTCCAGAAGCACTCCGGTCTCGGAGAAGCCTCTGTCGAGCCAGCGGTCCCAGTCGGTGGATGGCAGTACCACCGGCATACGATCGTGGACCCTCGCCACCAGTTCGTTGGGTTCGGTGGTGACGATGGTGCACGACACCACCCGCTCATCGGTCTCGGGATCCCTCCACGATGCCCACAGACCCGCCAGTGCCAGAGGGTCGCCATCGATCCGGTAGACGTAGTGGGGCAACTTCCCCCCGGGCCGCCGTTCCCACTCGAAGAACCCATCGGCGGGAATCAGGCAGCGTCGCGAGACGAACGAATCCCGAAAGGCCGGTCTGGTATCGATGGTCTCGGCCCTGGCGTTGATGTGGCGGCTGCCCATGCCCAACTCCTTCGCCCAGAAGGGGATGAGTCCCCAGCGGAACGGCCCGAGCAGCCGTTCGCCGTCGTGCTCGGCGATGGCATATACCTGATTGGTGGGGGCGACGTTGTAGGAGGGCGCCGCCGTCTCCAGGTTCTCCACCGGGGCAGCGCCGAAGAACTCCGCATAGGTGGCGGGATCCTGTGCCTGGACAAATCGGCCGCACATGGGTCCATCATCCCAGGGAACCCGGGACTACTCCTTCCGTTCGATGTGAACGGTCCCTCGTCACAGGGCGAGGAAATTGGGGAACACCAGGATCATGATCGCCACCGGCACCAGCATCACGCAGGCGAGTGCCGCCCATCCGGCCACCACCACGGGACGGTCGAACGAGATACCCCCGAACAGCGTGCCTTCAGACCGTTCCGCCGCCGACCACCGCCCGGCAAGCACCATTCCAGCCAGCATCAACACTCCGAACGCTCCGAGAACCACCTCGAGGGCGATACCCCACGACAGGCTCGTGCCCGAGAGACCCCCTGCCACTATCTCTCTCTCGGTGAACAGGATGATCATCACGGCGATGCTGCCGTTCCACAATGCATGGATGCCGCCCGCCAGGCCGAACATCTTCAGAACAGAGGAGCGGCCCGTACCGGTACGCCTCTCATAGAACGCCAGACTGACCAGACCCGCCCCGAGCAGGTGCAGCGCCGCCCCCGAACTCCGCAGGATGGCTATCGGCAGCCACGAACTCATCGACCACCACCACCCGGAGGCGTACATGACGTTCTCGATGGCGGCGAACCCGGCGCCGACCGAAGCGCCGACCAGGAAAGCCTCTCGACGTGACCCGGCCCGCAGCCAGAGGGCGCCGAGCGGCTTGAAGAACTCCTCGCTCAATGGAGCCAGCACAGCCAGATGCACGAGGAACCACATCGCCCAGGGGTTGGTGAAGACGCCGAGCAGCGTGGGGTCCGCCCCCAGTTCGTCCAGCAACTCGGTGCCCGCCTCGGCCAACGGCTCGACCAACCCCCAGGCCACGACGGCGAACAGCCCACCCGTCAGCGTGACCAGGATCGGGACCGCGGTCGCTCCGATGGCCACGCCTGCGACCATCTTCCCTACACGACCGACCCCACCTGCCGCGGCCCAACCCAGAGAGAGCGCCGTCAACGGCGGCCCGACGGCGGCGATCATCAGCAACCCCATCGACCGGGTGCCGGCGAAGACCAGCACCAGGTCGGCTGCGATCGTGATCGCCGCCAGGCCGGCTGCCGGGGCGTACCGGGCCTTCATTCCCAATCCTCCAGGATCTCGGACAGCCTCTGGACCGCCTGCCCGACCTTGGCCCGGCCCCGCTCCAGCAACGACCCCACGATGATGAACACCACAGCCACCGCCGCCGCGATCCCGAGAACCGCCTCCATGGAAATCCCCCCGGCTCCGGCCTCGATCGCCAGCACGACTGCCGGAATCAGGATCGCCGCCACCAATCCGAGCACGCCCACGAGGAGTCGGCGCTTGACCTGCGAGGCAATGGCCCACAGGAGGATCGCCACCGACTCGGCCGCCAACAGGGCTGTGTAGACGACATCACGAAGCCCATCTACGACGGCCATCACCAGGGGCACGCCCATGATCACCAGTTCCATCACCCGAATCTGGTCGAGCCATTGCAGGCGCTTCGGGTGGTCGAGTCGGGTCAGACGGATACGTTCCAGGTCGAGGATGATCAGCAGCACCACCGCAATAGACACGGCATAGGCGTGGCGGTTGCCGCCGAGCAGGTCTTTGCCTGCCATCAACCCGGCGCCCAGGACCATGAGCATCCCGACATAGGCAGCCGGCCATCGACCCGACCGGAGCCCGCCCACCACCAGGCCGGCACCGCCTATGGCCAGCGCACCGGCAGTGCCACCCGTCACCGGCCCCACCAGGGCGGCTGCCAGGACTATCCCTCCGCCGATGGCCCCCAGGCCGAATACCCACACCGCCGACCACCACTCCGGGGCATGCTCCTCGACCGATCGTGCCACGAGGAGCGTCATCGCACCGAGTCCGGCGACCAACTGGAACGCTGCGGTCTGTTCGGGCCCTTGCCCGATTGCGCCTGCAGCGCACAGGACCGAACCGGCGGCGAGCACTGCGGCGACATCTCTCGGTCTCAGGTCCTGCGGGAGCAACGGAGCGGCCACGGCCAGGATCGTCGCCTCCGCCGCCAACAGCCCGGCCCACACCCAGGCAGCCGACTGGACAGAGAACGCCTGCATGGCGACCAATCCACCGGTCACCATGGCCACCTGCGCCAGGGCGTGCAGCGGCACCACCCAAGACCCGACCCTTTCCGTCACGGCCGTCCGGGAAAGAGCCAATGCTCCGGCGGCTACGGCCAGGCCGAGCAGCAGGGTGAACCCCACTACCTCGCCGGGGGTCCATTGGGCCCATGCCCCCACCATCCCGTAGGCACCCGCCGCCAGAGCGAGAGACACCCACGGAGCCGCCAACTCGCGACGCACCGTCCCCAACACACCCACCAACACCGCCTCGAACCCCAGCACCCCCGCCACCACCAACCGCGCCTCGCCAACCGACAACCCCACCCACCCCTGCCATGTCGAACCCATCCGGGTCAAGGCAAGAAGCAGCACCACGACAAGCCCCAACTGGGCCAAACCATGCAGTGGCCACACCCACAGCCCCACCCGTTCGGGCACCTCGATCAGCAACAACACCGACGCCACCACCGCCACCACCATCGCCGAGGCCATCACGAACCCGGCCACCTCACCAGCAGTCAACTCAGCCCAAACCCCCACCATCGCAAAAGCACCCGCCGCCAGAGCGAGAGACACCCACGGAGCCGCCAACTCGCGACGCACCG
>CBDUUY010000209.1:0-4439 GCA_965370535.1 uncultured bacterium | reverse complement strand
ACCAGGCTCGCGGGCCGCTGGAGGTGTTCCAGGAGGCGATGCGATTCCCCACCGGGGCACTGCTGGCGGCTGGTGTGGAGCACCCTCAGCGGGATGAGGCGGCCGCTTCTGCTCTACCCGGCGATCACTACGACCTGGCTCCTGCCTCGTCTCAGGATCTGGGGGAGGAGGTCTGGGCGGCACATATGGCCTGGGGGGCCGCCAAGGCCGGGGCGTTCCGACCGTCGGTGTCACTGCTGTCGGGTGATCTGTTGGACCGATCGAAGGTGGAGACTGTCGTTGCGGAGGCGGGGTTCCGACTGGTTGTGTGGCGCGATGCTGCTGCCGTGGATCTGGAGGCCGGCCGGCCGGTGACGGCCCTGGTAGACCTGAGCCACCCCGACGCCGACGATGTCATCCGTACCATTGCCGAATCGGGTATCCGGGTCATCGGGTTCGGTCCCCATGTGGACGACATGGCGATGGTGCGGGCCCGCACACTGGGGGCAGCCGACGCACTGCCCCGGTCGGTGTTCTTCAGGAGCCTGGGGAGGCTGCTGCCGACACAGGTGTGATCTCGTTGGATCGTTCGACGGTGCCCCGCAGGGCGACAACCAGGACACCGCTCAGCACGAGTGCCGCACCCGCCCATTGCACGGGGGACAGCGCCTCGTCGAAGATGAGTTGGGCCCACAGGATGGTCAGCACCGGCTGGAGTAGCAGCAGCACCGATGTCTCCAGTGCGGCGAGCCTGTGGAGGGCGACGGTGATCAGGAGCCACCCGACACCCTGGATCAGCAGTCCGAGGCCAAGGAACCAACCGTGTTCCGGCCAGGTGAAGGAGAGGGCGAACCCGGGGTCTGCCAGACCGGCTGCGAGACTGCCGACGGCCGTCCCGATCGTGGCGTCCAGTATCGGCCCCGGGGCAGGGGCCCTGAATCTCCGGTTGGAGTGGCGAAGCAGCAAGAGGAAGGCTGCGTAACTCATGGCGGTGGCCAATCCGAGCACCACCCCCAGCACGGGTTCGGAGCCGTAGGCGTCGGAGCCCCCCAGGCCACTGATCATGGCAACCCCGGCGATGATCACCGGGACGGCGGCGACGGCAGCCGCGGTCGGCCTCTCCCGGTACCACAGCCAGGCGAGCGTCCCCACGAAGACGACCTGCACATTGGCGAGTACCACCGACATGCCGGCTCCGATCCGGTCGATGGACATCTGCCACAGCACCAGATCGAGGGCCAGTATCAGTCCGGCACCGAACGCCATCAGGCGAGCGCGCCGGTCACGATCGTCTTTGCGGCGCACCACCATCCAGGCGGCCGCCAGCAAGGGGAGAGCGTATGCGGCTCGCCAGAAGGCGGTTGTGGCGGGAGATGCCGAGGCGAAGCGCATGAAGATCGCCGAGAAGGAGATGCTCACGACTCCGGCCACGGCGGCCAGATGTGTCATGGAGCCGCCACGGTAGCCGGGCGGGCCGAGGCGCAGACTCGTTCAGTCCCCTGTCCGGCTTTCCGATGCAGAACTCGGGGCGGGTGCGTGTGGTGCCCGGCCCGCCTGCAACTACGGGTATTTCGTGTACGACCAGCAACAGTTCGGCTCGGACGGCTTCGTGCGCTTCACGCGTATGCTTGCCGCGCTCGCCCTCCTGGTGGCTCTGGGCGGGGCGTTGGCCCTGACCCTGCGTGTGTCCGGGGATCCCGAGATCGCTGATGATGTCGAGTTCGCCTCCGGCTACGGGCCCGGGGTGCTGCTGCTGGAACCGGCGACCGCCATCGGCCCCGACCCCTTTACCTCACCGGTGGCGGTGGACCTCGGCATAGATCAGGCGCTGATCGCCTTCCCACCGCTGGACGCCGACTCCCTGCAGGATCCGCATCGGAGGGGGTCGAGGGCCGATCTGCTGGTCGCAGGTGAGTTCGGATGGGAACTGGTGGCGCGCCGGGATGCCAGAGGCGGCAATCTGCCCATCGTGGAGATCCGCAGTGTGGCTGCAGAGATCCTCGGCCTGGATGCGACGGTGTCGGGGCTCGACGACCTCAACGGTGACGGCCTCGACGACGACGGCAGTTTTTCCTTGCGGGCCAGCGACGGGTCGTCGGTGTGTGTGACCCCCGGCAACAGAAGGACCCTCGCCCTTGCCCAGGGCCTGCAGATTGACCCAGAGGACGGCGCAGCGGCCCACGGCCTCACATGGACCACGGACGGGCCGTGCGGCACCCACAATCTCCCCCAGGAGGTCCATCTGGGTCGAACCGGCGGTACCCCCGGCGTGTTCGGGGCTTCCCTCAGCGGCGATGTCTGCGATGTGGGTTTGCTGGTGTCGGCGCTGCAGTCGAATCCCCGGGTAGGGGATGCCTGGGCCACCGTGCACGGCCTTCAGGCGGAGAGCATCCCGGACTTCGTGAGTGGCTTGACTCCGGTGCTGCTGCTGCGAGACACCGTGGTCACCAACTTCGGGTGGCGCAACGGCAAGATCATCCCGCGCCAATCGGTGCTGCAACGGGGTACCGCGGTGTTGGTGGACCGGCGCGGTGTCCCGGCCACCCGTTGCCTATCCGGAAGTCCACTGCGTTCGCCGCAGCCACTGCCCGCCGCCCCCTCCTTTCAGGGCGAAGGGTGGGCCGGTTTCAGCAGGGTCTCTCTCGACGAGGTGGCCCCTTCGGGGCACGAGGTCAGCGAGTTTCTGCTGGTGGACATCGCCAGTGGTGCTCCCATCCGCCGGGCCCCCGGTGCTCCCGGCGCCCTTGCCTCCCTGGCCGGATCGATTCACGTCGTCGCCGGCTGAGCCGACCCGGACTCCTCCTCTCGGATAGCCTCGGGGCACGGCCCCGATCAGAGGTGACACCGTGGACTTCGATCTGTCGAGCGAGCACGAGGCTTTCCGCAAGGTGGTCAGGGAGTTCGCCGAGACGGAGATCGCTCCTTATGCCGAGGAGTGGGATCGCACACATACCTTCCCCCTGGATGTGGTGGGCAAGATGGGCGAGTTGGGCCTGTTCGGGTTGCCGTTTCCCGAGGAGTACGGCGGGATGGGCGCCGATCTGCTGACGTTGTGTATTGCCATCGAGGAACTCGCCAGGGTCGATTCGTCGATGGCCATCACCCTGGAGGCCGGTGTCGGCCTGGGCGCCAACCCGATCTTCCACTTCGGCACCGAGGAGCAGAAGAAGCGCTGGCTGCCCGACCTGACTGCAGGGCGGGCGTTGGCGGCCTTCGGCCTCACCGAACCCGATGCAGGGTCCGACGCCGGAGCAACCCGCACCAGGGCGGTGCTGGATGGCGACGAGTGGGTCATCAACGGCACCAAGGCGTTCATCACCAACTCGGGCACCGCGATCACCTCGCTGATCATCATCACGGCCAAGACGGGCCCGAAAGAGATCTCGTCGTTCATCGTGCCCACAGGCACGCCGGGATTGGTCGTCGAACCCGGCTACCGCAAGATGGGTTGGCGGGCTTCGGACACCCACGAGGTGCGTCTGGAGGACTGCAGGGTGCCTGCGGGCAATCTGCTGGGGGAGAGGGGCGGGGGATTCCGCCAGTTCCTCGAGATCCTCGACGACGGCCGTATCGCCATCGCCGCCATGGCTGTGGGCGTGCTGCAAGGCTGCCTCGAGGAGAGCGTTGCGTATGCCGGGGAACGGGTCGCCTTCGGCAGGCCGATCGGGTCGTTCCAGGCGATCGCCTTCAAGTGCGCCGACATGGCGGTGGCCACCGAAGCCGCCCGCCTGCTCACCTACCGGGCGGCCTGGCTCAGGGATCAGGGGAAGCCGTATGGGCCGGAGGCGGCCCAGGCCAAGCTGTTCGCTTCGGAGGCCGCGGTGGACGCCACCCGGGAAGCGACCCAGATCTTCGGGGGCTACGGCTTTGTGGATGAGACTCCGGTGTCCCGTTTCTACAGGGATGCCAAGGTGCTCGAGATAGGGGAGGGCACCAGCGAGATCCAGCGCATCGTCATCAGCCGGGCTCTGGGCCTGCCGAAGTAGAGGCCGGGTCCCCCGAGTAGCCGACGTACACCCACTGGTCGTCTCTGCCCCCCTGGTTTGCCGGGCTGTGCCGTTCGGCAGGATCGACGAAGGAGGCCTCCCGTGCTGCACCGCCTCCGCGGACTGATGATCATCCTCCGGGTGCCGGCCCCATTCCTCCTGGTGGCCGCCCTGGTGCTGGTGGCCGCCCAGGCCCGGTCGTTCACACCCGAGTGGGCGCACGGTTGCGGGATGCTGCTGGGCAAGGCGCCGCCGAAACGCTCGCAAGTGGCCGGCCTGGAGCACCGGTTGGCGGAGTTGCAGAAGCAGGTGGCGCGGTTGCGTTGATCACAACTTGCTGAGCAGAATCCCCGGTGTGTACCGGGCCTGTCCGACTACGGTGGCGGGACTCGCTTACTCTTGAGGGGGAGGTTGTGATGTTTCTGTTGGGTATCACCAAGGCTCCGTGGGCACGAATCGTCCTGGCCGTGATGA
>CBDUUY010000208.1:0-4475 GCA_965370535.1 uncultured bacterium | reverse complement strand
CCACTTGCCATCGGAAGCAAGCCACCAATCCTCTCCGTACGGGCGATCGGTCATTGGCGCGACGATACAGCGGCATCTGGGAGGCGGCCGGGAAACCCCGGCAAGTCACATGCCGAGAGCCGGGGGGACGTACTGCAGGGAGGCAGGGTGGCGCGGATGGGCGCCCATGCCGGAGGTTGTCGGCAAGGGTCCGCTGGTTGGGGGGCTCAGTCGTCCTCGCTCGTCGAGATGACGATGCCTCCGCTCTGAGCGGCGGCGGTCACATGCAGGGTCGGTGCGTCGGCGGGCAGATCGTCGGGGTCTGCGGTGCGGACATCGACCGCCCCGGCGGTCACGTCCTTATCGACGATGACTCTCCAACCCTCGGGCACCGTCACCGCCATGCCACCCATGGTGGCGCGGAGGGACAGACTGGCCCCCTCGGGGGCGAGGGTCGCATCTCTCAGATCGAGGGCGACGCCACCCAGCACGGCGACCGCCCATCCGGAGCGCAGTGCGGGGGCAGTGCTGCCGAATTCCCGGCCGCCCCAGAACGCGGCGATACGGAACTCGTCTGCTTCGGCGAATCCGGCACCACGCTCGAAACGTCTGGCCAGGATCAGCCCTAATCCCCACGCCCCTGCACTCGCCAGGGCCATGATCAGTGAGAGCTTGAGCAAGCGCTTCACGATTGATTCCTCCAAGGGCGGGGCCTCAGCGTAGGCGTCTTGCGAGCACCCCGATTGTCACACCCGGTCGAGGCGGGGTCTTCACAGGTTCTTCACCGCCGATTCGTACGGTTGGCGGGATGACATCGGAGCCGTCGGGGAGCGGCATGGAGAAGGAAGGGACTGTGAAACACAGCAAGAGGATCAAGATCGGCGCAGCGATCGGCGCACTGGTGCTCGCCATAGCCACGCCGGTGGCTCTGGCCCAGGTTGGAGATGACGATGCAGGTGATCTCGATGCCGGGACCGAGGGCCTCATCTGCTTCGAGGTCGGAGACCACTTCGGTGGTCTGTTCGGATTCGAAGGCGACCGGCCTTTCGGGGGTGCCTTCTCATTCGATGGGATGCCCGGCGAGGAGTTCGGGTTCGAGGGTGAGTGGCCTCTTGAGTTCGATGAGAGTGAGTTCCCTCCTGGTTTCGAGTTCGAAGGCGAACTCCCTCCGGAAATGGACGAGATGCTCGATCTGCTGAACGAGGAATCGATGGCGCTCGCCGATTACCTCGAGAACGCCGGTATCGAGCACGAGTTGGTCACCGGCCCGATGGGCATCGTCTGGGTCGAGTGGGATCTCTCCGATCCTGCGGCAAACGAGGCCGTGGAGGAGTTCATCGTCGAGAACGGCGGCCTTTTCGATATGGCGGTTCAGATCCTGCCGTTCGACGGCCTGCCTTTCGATATCGGCGAGGTTCCGTTCGGGTTCGATGGCCTGCCTTTCGATATCGGCGAGGTTCCGTTCGGGTTCGATGGCCTGCCATTCGACCTCCAGGGTCTCGAAGGTTTCTTCGATGTGGAGCCGTGGGATCTGGGCGAGGGATTCCCGGACTTCGCCGGGGAGATGGGGTGGGGCGGCGAGTTCTTCGGCGAGATGATGTTCGGGGGACCGTTCGGTCCGGGGATCGTCTGCGTGGAGACGATCGAGGCTCAAGCCGACCGAATCAGCGATGAGGCTGCAGGCCTGGCTGAGGCCCTGGCCGCGGCCGGGATCGACGTGACCATGGAAACCCGCCAGGTCGCCGTGCCCGTTTGGGACACAGGGGACGAGGCCGCCCGCGAAGTCGTCGAGCAGTACTACGCCGATCTGCTCGGGTTCAGCGGCGTCTCCGACGACGGATAATGACGGGAGGCAATGAGGAGTCCGGCGAGCATGTCGCTGCCGACAGCGGTGATTGAGGAGCTCTTCTCGGCGGAGTGCCCGGCGGTGCGGTGGTCCGTGCCGCCGGGTTCCGGCGCGCCCCCGTCTACGCTGCCAACGGGATCACGATGACGGCTCGCATCCTCGTCGCAGAAGACGACATCAAACAGGCCGACCTCATCCGCATCTACCTGGAGCGGGAGGGGCACTCGGTGATGGTCGTGCACGACGGCATGACGGCCCTCGACCGGATTCGGCGCAATCCCCCCGATCTGGTGGTGCTGGATCTGATGATGCCGCGGATGGACGGCCTCGACGTCACCAGGGTGCTGCGCTCCGAGAGCGATACCCCCGTGATCATGCTCACCGCCCGCTCCACCGAGGACGACATGCTGCTGGGCCTCGATCTGGGGGCCGACGACTACCTGACCAAACCCTTCAGCCCCCGCGAGTTGGTGGCCAGGGTGCGTGCGGTGCTGAGGCGCAGCGGGATCGTCCGGGCGGCGGCCGAGGTGGTGACGGTGGGGCCGATCGCTATCGATCACGATCGTCACGAGGTAACGGTCGATGGGAATCTGATCGACCTGACCCCCAAGGAGTACGACATCCTGGCCACGCTCGCCGATGAACCCGGCCGGGCATTCTCCCGCATGCAGTTGCTGGAGCGAGCATTCGGGTTCGATTACTACGGCCTGGACAGGACCGTGGACGTGCACGTCGTCAAACTTCGCAGGAAGATCGAAGCGGACCCCTCGTCGCCCCGCTACCTGAAGACCGTCTACGGCGTCGGCTACCGCCTCGAGGACCCCGATGCGTAGCCTCCGGACCCGGCTGCTGGCGGCATCGTTGCTGGTGGCCCTCACCGCCGTCGCCGTAACCGCCTGGGCGGTGAACAGGGCCACCTCGTCCCAGGTCAGGGAGGCGGTGGCGCAGGATTTCGAGAACGAGGAGTTGATCTACGAAGAACTGTCGTTCTACGCCTTTGCCAACGGATCGTGGGATGGCGTAGGCGAGTTGGTGGGAGACCTCGCCGGTGTCTTCGACGAACGTGTGGCGCTGACCACGGTCGATGGCATTCTGATCGCCGATTCGGCTGCGGATACGGCGCTCCCCGACCTCCCCGCCCGATTCATCGACCCCGACAGCCCGGTGATCAGTTTCGACTCACCTCCTACGGGGATGGTGGACGGTTTCGGCGTGGTCACCGAGCAGATCACCGGCCTCATGATCGCCCTGGAGCAAGCCGGGGTGCCCTTCGAGGTGGATGAGGGGTTCGGCCTGGACTACCCGGTGTGGGACTTCGAAGACCCGGCCGCCGGTTCGGTGGTGGGACGCTTCTTCCTGGAGCAACTCCTGTCAGATGGCGGATCCTTTCTCCTTCCGACCGAAGGCCGCCTGTCGGGCGGTGAGGCCGGGGCGTTCTTCGCCACTCTGGAGGAGATGGGGGTGCCGTTGGAGGTGCTCACCGGTCCGGGTGGCATCGAGGGCATCGATTGGGACGCCATCGATATGCAGGGAACGATCGACGATTTCCTCTCAGACCCTGGATTCCTCGACATCTCCGGGATTCCTTTCCTGCAGACGTCGGCCGAACCGGCCCTGCTGTTCCTGGGTCTGGCCGAACAGGACCGCGTGCTGCCCGATCCGATCGGCTGGCAACTGCTGTTGATCGTGGGCCTGGTTGCCGGGTTTGCGGTGACGGCCACGGTGATCGTGTCGCGTCGGGTGCTCGGGCCGGTCGAGGCTCTCACGGTGGCCGCCCGGCGAATGGAGGGCGGTGACCTGGGAGAACGTGTGGAGGTGTCGGGAGCCGACGAGATCGCCGATCTGGCCGGCGCCTTCAACTCGATGGCAGAGTCGTTGCAGACCCAGGATCGGCTCCGCAGGGCCATGACGGGCGACATCGCCCACGAGTTGCGGACGCCGCTGTCCAACATCCGCGGCTACCTCGAGGCCATGGAGGAGGGGGTCGTTGATCCGACCCCGGAACTGATCGCGTCGCTGCACGAGGAAGCGGTGCTGCTGCAACGCCTCGTGGACGAATTGCAGGACCTGGCGCTGGCGGAGGCCGATGAGTTGCGGATCGCCTCAGAGCCGACCGACCTGGAGGTTCTGCTCGAACGAACCGTGCAGGCCCACCGTGCCAAGGCGGCGGCTGCCGGGATGACGCTCGCTCTGGATGCCGCTCCCGGGGTCACGGCGAAGGTAGACCCCGGCCGGATCCGGCAGGTGATCGGCAATCTGCTCGACAACGCCATCCGTCACACCGATCGGGGAGGCACGGTGTCCGTGAGGCTCACCGAAGGTGGCGATCACCTGGAGATCACGGTCGCAGACACCGGAGCCGGTATCCCCGCCGAGCACCTGCCCCACGTGTTCGACCGCTTCTACCGGGCCGACGTGTCCCGCAGCCGGGATACGGGTGGCTCCGGGCTCGGATTGGCGATCGCCGCCGAGCTGGTGAGGTTGCACGGGGGGTCCATCAGCGTCGAGAGCGAGGTCGGGGAAGGCAGCGTGTTCCGGGTCCGCCTGCCTAGTGGTGTGTCGCAGAAATAATCGCCGCACCTCTCCGGCCCTCGACGCCCCCGGCTTCGCCTTCCTCCTCGATGCAGTCACGACTGCGCCTTCGTCGTCA
>CBDUUY010000207.1:0-4497 GCA_965370535.1 uncultured bacterium | reverse complement strand
GGTGGCATAGGAGACCCCGT
This sequence comes from uncultured bacterium, assembly GCA_965370535.1. Lineage (GTDB taxonomy): Bacteria > Actinomycetota > Acidimicrobiia > Spongiisociales > UBA11373 > JAHJML01. Next base: position 4,477 of record CBDUUY010000207.1, on the reverse strand, counting down.
CACCGTTGGCATCCTCGATCACCGAAACCGGCATCGAAGACGACACCACGCCTGCCATCGGACCGATGGCCTGGTGATCGTGGCAGGGCGATAGTTCGATCTCCGGCCCCAGAGCGATCGCCTCTTCGGGCGTCGCTGCCAGGCCCTCATAGATCATCGCCCCGATCAGGGCGCCCTTCATCGGTCCGCTGCAGGCCTCCCACTCCAGCGGTGGGCCGGCGTGCAAGAAGGTTCTCTCCCCCATGCCCGGGATGACATCGCGGGCAACGGCCACACCGGTCCAGTGGGCGTGCACCCCGGTCAGGCGGCGGACCGCCTCGGCGTTGGCGGCGTCCTGATCACAGGTGACGGCCAGCGAGGCCAGCGCCTCCTCGGTGCCTTCCAACGGGGGACGCCAATCGGTCCGCACCACCGTGGCTCCCTGAGATTCGACGGCTTCGGCGAGCAGATCGATGCCGGCGGTCACCACCGCCGGTTCTCCGGACAACAAACGTTCGAGGCCGCTCATGCCCCGCCTCCTTCCATGAGTGAGCAGGCGTGCTGAGCAGCGGCTGCGTTGGACAGGAACACCGCGGCCCCCGCTTCGTTGAGCATCCGGGCGTGCCGGTCCCGTCCCTGGGGGTCGGCCTCGCTGCCGCACAGCGACACGACCACGGCCAGGCCTTCGCCGACGGCCTCCTCGATCACCGGGGCCAACTCGGAAGCCGGGTCGGCATGCGAGCCGTACCCGAGCACCACATCGATCATGGCGATGCCGACCGAGAGGTCCTTGCCGGTTGCTGCGAGGTGCTCCAGACGCAGTCTTTGGTCGATCATCGGGTGGGGCCGGCCCCTGGTGTACTCGTCGTCCCCGAAGTCGATCATCTCGAAACTCGCGGCCTCGTCACCCATCACCTGCACGAACACGGTTCGTGCCTCGTCGCGGAGTGTGCCTCCGCTGAACAGGCCCTTGATCGTGCCGCTGCGATGGCCGTCGTCCGGGGCGGGCCAGGACCGCGGCACGGGGACCTCCAACCCCAGCGCCTCGAGGGCGGCTGCGGCTCCGGCTTCGAGGGTCTCCTCACCGATCATGCACACCACCGTGGGTGTCTCGCAGGCGGCTGCGGCCTTCCGCACCTTGTCGGCGATCTCCGGGGCGGGCGGCTTGGAGACGATCACGATCACCTCGGTGCGAGGGTCTGCGTCGAGGGCCGCCAGGCCCTGCAGCGTGGCGATACCGCCGACCTCGGTGGAGAGGTCACGGCTCCCGGTGCCCAGTGCGTGACTGATGCCGACCCCGGCATCATCGAGCAGGCAGGAGATGTGCTGGGTACCGGTACCGGAGGCGCCCACGATGCCGACCGGTCCGGGCTTGACGGCGTTGGCAAACCCCAGGCCCACCCCGCCGATCACGGCGGTGCCGCAGTCGGGTCCCATGACGATCAGGTCCCGCTCGACCCCCATCTCCTTGAGGGCGATCTCGTGCTCCACCGGCACGTTGTCGCTGAAGATCATCACGTTCAGGCCGGCCCTGAGAGCATCGGCCGCCTCGACGAATGCGTGCGGCCCCGGCACCGAGATCAGCGCCAGGTTCAAGTCGGACGTGTTCGCAGCCGTGCTGGTCAGATGCGGGTCTGGAGCCGACAGCATGCCACCGCCGTCTGAGGGGGCCACCACCAGGGCGGCCTCCAGAGCGGCGAGAGCGGCCGGGACCACCCCGTCATCGGAGACCCTGATCGCCACGACCATGTCATCGGGGGTCAGATCCCCCGGTATCTCGAAGTGCAGGTCGTCGAGCAGGCCGGTGTTCAGGTCTGTCGCCATCGCAATCAGGGCCAACTCGACCCCCGAGGTCTTCTGCACCGCAGCGCTGGCCTGCATCAACCGCACCGAGTCGTGATAGGTACGCCTCCGCACCTCGACGTGATCCATCAACTGCTCCTCTCGATTGCAGCCCGTGCGCCGGCCAGAATGCCGGTGGCCAGTGCCGGGCCCGAAGAATGTCCCACCTCTAGCAACTCGTTTGCCGCAGCGGCCGCATCACCGCGCCCTGCCAGGGCGGCCATCAGGGCGGCGGCCGGGGCGGCCACCTCACCCCTGAAGGCATGGCCCAGCAACGCCGCCGAGAACGTGGTGGTGGCCGCTGCGGCGTGTTCCATCACCGGTCCCTCCAGGCGTTGCATCGTTGCAGCACAGCCTTCATCGCCGAGGCTGCGCCCCATCAGCAGCATCCCGGCGACGGCCCCCGCCAACAAGTCGTCGCCCATCGGGGTGAGGCCGTCCCCAAGGCCGATCAGCCGCCGCGCAGCGGCCAGCATGGCTTCATCGTCGCCGGCGGCCAGGGAGGCCTCGAGGCCATGGTCGGGGATGCCGGGCACCACGCCGTCCAGCGTCCCGATGACACCGGCGGCCTCACCGGGCCTGCTGTGCCCGAGCGCAGGGACCGGGTCCCACCAGCGGACCACCCGCACGGTCAGCGACTGGAACCCGATGGCTCCCTCGCCGACGATCGCCTCCTCGCCGGGCCGGACCTTTGAGAAAGGCCGATCCGACGCGGCGGGGGCGATCACCACACTGTTGGGCAGGCGCACGGCATCGGTGGTGGAGACCACCAGCACGCCATCCGCCTTCGCCAGCCACACGGCACGGTCGGATGCACCCAGCACCATGGCCGAGCCGGGGTCGGTCTCGATCAACGGGGCGAGCGCGAGGCTCGCCACCGCCGGCAACGCCGTCGGCGCCATCGGCCCGACCCCATCTACGACCCTTGCCGTCACACTCAACCGAGGTCGACGATCGCGGCGACCGGGCCTCCACCCGACGGGCCCTGATGCAGGGCTGCCACTGAGACGAAGACGGCCGGATCATCGACCGCCGCTGCGATCACGCCGCCGACCGCAGCCTTGATATGACGATGGTGGTGGACGTCGGAGTCGTCGAGTGCCACCTGGCGGCGTCCCCGCACCTTGGCGGTGGGGTCGGCCTCGCACTTGGCGAACACGTTGATGACTTTGCCGTTGAGATCCGCCGACCTGGCGCACTCGGGCAGGTCGAGGCCTGCGGAGCGGATCGCCTCGTAGACACCCTCGAAGTCGAGTGCGTCGTCCATGACGCTGTGGCCGATCCGCAGTGTGCCGCCGGCGCCGGGGGCATTGCCGACCACCACGATCTGCGCCCTGTCCAACTCCACACCGGACGAGCACGACGCCACTGCCGAGAACAGCGAAGTGTCGTGGCCGATGGCCTCGGCGCTCGGCATCTCGATCTCGCCGAGGGCGACGGCGATACCGAGTGCAGTGGTGCCGTTCGACAGGTTCATCGACTCGAGCGGTTCTTCGGTCCAGACGGTCTTGCCGCGGGACCGGGCATCGTTGATGGTGTCCATGGTCAGCAGCGGAGTCTTGGTCTGCACGTAGTGGACCTCGGAGGGGTCATCGATGCCCGCCTCGGCCATCGCCTTCTTGACCCCTGCCGCCACCTTCTCGACCATGGCGGGGCGTCCGATGTCCTCGGGAAGGATCTTCTCGCTCATCGCATACCCGACGGTGAGACGGCTCTCGGAGGAATCGCCCTTCTCGTCGTTGCCGGCGAAGATCGTGGCGTGCGGCGTCAGGATGCCGTCGGTGCCCCCGGACCACACCATGGGGATCTCATCGACATCGGCCTCGCTGCGCGTGCCCTTGTCCATCAGAACCTTGCGGAATGCCTGGTCGGCGAGGATGCGGGTGAAGTCGTTCACCCCGCCGTTGCCTTCGGTCTTCCCGACGACGGCGACTACCTCGTCGGCGCCGAATACACCTTCGTCTATGAGTGCCGCCATGCCGGAAGCATCAGAAACGCTCTCCAGGACGACCTTGCGGACCACGATGGCCATGAGCCCCGCCTTTCAGTCTCGACTATCTGAACCTATTCAACCGGCAATCAGCAGAATGCCGACACCGGCCACCCTTACATCATCGCGCACGAAACGGGCCAATAATCAGGGCCGAACGGCCCTCCCGGTCAGCAGGTGGCGGTAGGTGTCCCCGAAGCCGACGTAGTGGTCCACACCCTCGTCCTGCCTGACCCGTTCGTCATCGGTGAGTTCCCGCAGCGGCTTGGCCGGAATCCCCACGGCGATCGTCCACGGTGGGATGCTGCGCCCCTCGGCGAGCACCGCACCGGCGGCCAGCCAGGATCCCTCGCCCATGTGAGACCCGTTGAGCGCTCTGGACCCTATCCCGACCAGGCAATGATCCTCCACTGTGGCTCCGTGTACGACCGCGGCGTGGCCCACAGTGACCCGCTTGCCGATCAGACAAGGGATTCCCTCGTCGCAATGCAACACGCAGTTGTCCTGGATGTTGGTCTCGGCACCGATCTCGATGTGATCGAGTTCGGCACGCACCACCACACCGAACATCAGCACCGCCCTTGCGCCAACGGTCACGTCACCAAAGATCCGCACGCCGGGCGCAACGAATGCGCTGTCGTGGATGACGGGGGTCGCAAGATCCAT
>CBDUUY010000206.1:0-4501 GCA_965370535.1 uncultured bacterium | reverse complement strand
CGGTGTATGCGGTGGACCTCGAACGTGATTCCTTCGAGATCGCCCCGGCCGGGGAGGCCGCCGCCAGGCGGTTGCCGACACTGGCCATCTGCCGGGGCCTGCAAGCGATCAACGTCGCTCTGGGCGGAACGCTGATCGTCGACATCGCCGCCCGGGAACCCTCGGCCCTCACTCACCGGGTCATGGGAGAGCAGTCGCACACCGGGGTCCACGAGGTGACGATCGAAGAGGCGACGACGACGGCAGCGGCCCTGGGAGCCACTTCCCTCAGAGTCGATTCGATCCACCACCAGGCGATCCTCCGGGTGGCCGACACCCTGCGAGTCACCGGCAGGGCGCCCGACGGCGTAATCGAGGCAGTGGAACCAACCGACAGATCCTGGCCGATGTGGGGTGTGCAATGGCACCCCGAGTGGCTCCCGGGAGAAGAGCCGTCGCACCGCATCTTCGCCTCACTGATGACCGCGGCGGCCTGACCGACATCGAGGGCATCTCATGGGAGGGCCGGCACGGGTTCGGCCGGGACGCTGCAGTCGGGTACCCGGAGTCCCTCACCGGGCCGGTTGGTGAGAGGGCACTGGAGTACCTGCGCAACGCTCCGCTGCAGATCGACACGCCCGTGAGGCGCAGCGCCGCCTACCTTCTCGGGGCCAGCAGGTAGACCCCCATCGACCCGGAGCCCTCCCTGGTCGATCGGGTGACGGAGAGCCCTGCCTGCCCTGCCAGATCCGGCAACCCGCCTGAGGCCACGAACTCCCGGTAGTTGCGGTAGTGGTCGCCGCCGGCGATTCGTTCGATACCCGTCGAGAACCCCCGGATGACCTTGCCCCGCAGGCTGCCGTCCGGTTCCGGGTGATAGTCGATCACCAGCACCCGGCCGGCCACCCTGGACATCTCCCCCAGTGCAGCCAGGCGGTCCTCCGGGGCCATCTCATGCAGCACGGTCATCGTGATGGCCAGATCGAAGGCACCGTCGTCGAACGGCAACGCGGTGGCATCGGCCTCCAGCAGGGTGGCATCCGGCCCCAGGCGGCCGACGGCCCTGTCCAGCATGCCCTGATTGAGATCCACCCCGGTGACGGCACACCCCCTGGCGGCGTACAGCGCCAGGTGGGTGCCGGTTCCACATCCGACATCGAGCACCCGCATCCCCGACTGCGGGCCGACGAGATCCACACCTGCTTCGCGGAACCCCTTGACCAGGGGTTCCAGGAGGGTGTCGTAGAGGCGGGGCCCTGCAGCCATGACCGCCATTGTGCCGCGCGATGGGGAGTCCATGCTCCATGGGGGCCGGCGAAGGCCCTCTCCGCTGCTACTCGAATGTTCTATCTCAGGGGATGTACTGGATGGAGATTTCGGTGATCTGCCCGTAGTTGACGAACAACCAGACCGGATATGGGGAGATGGTCAGATTGGACGGACCCGGGTTGCCGGCAAAGGCGGCCATGCTCACCGGACCACCCAATGAACCGTTGGTGAGCATCGGGTAGCCGATCGCACCTGCAGCAGGCATGGTGCGCAGCAGGGGGTTGTCGTTGACGATATAGAACCCGTTGGGAACGGGAGAGGGGTCACCCCGGGAGGCCGCCACTGCGTCGGCCTCGGCCCCCGAATACCAGCAGGCCAGGTCGAGTTCTACCTCGGTGGCGCTCAGGGAGACGGCAAAGGCGAACCAGACCCCCGGAGGGAGCGCCTCGGTGTTGCCGGCCACACATCCGGACCCCTCGGCCCCGTCACTGCCGGGCCGGGGCGCGGTGCCGTCGGCAAACAGATACACGGTCGATTGCATCGTTGTGGTAGTCGTGCTCGAGGTCGTGGTCGTGGTCGTCGGGGGCGGCGTCGTTGGGGGCGGCGCCGGCTGGGTGGTTGGGGGCGGCGCCGGCTCGGTGGTCGGGGGCGGCGCCGGCTGCGTGGTCGGGGGCGGCGCCGGCTCGGTGGTTGGAGGGGGTGTCGCAACCGTCGTCTCCTCGCCGGTCAGCACCGAAGTCCCTCCGCACGCAACCACCACCAACCCCGCGACCGCGATCAGGGCCATCCCACGGATTCCGCTGCTCTTCATGGTCGCCTCCCCCGGCAAACGCAACAGTCTGGCTCGACGGCCCCCACCTCCCGGCCTTCGACCCTCTCCGATGCTACCGGAAGGTCCGCCACGGCCGCCGTCATGAGGCCGTGCGAGCCGCCATGCGGCGAGCCCTCTCTCCCGCCCCCGGGGGCGGGAGAGATGCCCGAAGGGCAAAGAGGGTGGGGGAACTGAGTGCGAGCCGCCGCGCGGCGAGCGCCACTACTCCCAGGGTTTGAGGGGCTGTGGATTCTTGTAGTCGTCGAACTTGTCCAGCACCTCTTGCATCTCCTCATCGCTGAGGATGTACGGCTCCCCGGCCTGAAGGGTGTTGAGATACATCTGGCACAGCATCTCGACTTCGATGGCCAACAGGGTGGCTTTCTCCAGCGTCTCGCCCACCGCCACCATGCCGTGATTGGCGAGCAGGCAGGCGGTGCGATCCTCGAGAGCCCTCATCACGTAGTCGGACAGCAACTGGGTGCCGAACGTCGCATAAGGGGCACAGCGGATAGTGGTGCCTCCGGCGGCCGCCACCGTGTAGTGGAAGGCAGGCAAGTCCCGCCGCAGCGCTGCCACCGCGGTCCCGAAGGGCGGATGGGTGTGCACGATCGCCCCCACCTCGGGACGCGCCACATAGATGTCACGGTGGAAACGCCACTCGCTGGACGGCTTCAACCGGCCTTCGGCCTCTCCCTCAAAATCCATTTCGACGATCTGGGTGGGGGTGAGGGTGTCGTAGCGAATCCCCGAGGGGGTGACCAGGAACCAGTCGGAGTAGCGCACACTGACATTGCCGGCCGTCCCGGTGTTGAGCCCGCGGTCGAACAGGTCCTGGGCCGCCACCACCAGGCGCCGCCTCAGGTCATATCGGGAAACAGCGATGCCAATCCCTCCTCGCTCGCTTCGCTCACGCCGCGTTCCGTGATGATGCCGGTCACCAGGCGAGCCGGGGTCACGTCGAATGAAAAATTCCTGGCCGGGGCGCCCTCCGGTGTGAGCCGCACCGTCACCACTGATCCGTCGGGGGCCTGCCCGGAGATGTGAGTGACCTCAGCAGCGTCGCGCTCCTCGATGGGTATCCCGGCGACCCCATCTGTGATGGTCCAGTCGATGGTGGACGACGGCAGCGCCGCATAGAACGGCACCCCATTGTCATGAGCGGCCAACGCCTTCAGGTAGGTGCCGATCTTGTTGCCGACGTCACCGGCCGCCGTGGTGCGATCGCTGCCGACGATGCACAGGTCCACCCGCCCGTGCTGCATCAGGTGGCCCCCGGCGTTGTCCACGATCAGCGAGTACGGCACACCGTGGTTGCCGAGTTCCCAGGCCGTCAGGCTGGCGCCCTGGTTGCGGGGCCGCGTCTCGTCCACCCACACATGCACCGGGATACCGGCATCGTGGGCCTTGTAGATGGGGGCGGTGGCTGTTCCCCAATCCACAGTGGCCAGCCATCCGGCGTTGCAGTGAGTGAGGATATCGACGGCAGCGGAGCGGCCCCCGGCCTCCCAGATCCCCTCGATGATCTTGCGCCCGTGGTCACCGATCGCCGAGCACATGGCCTCGTCGTCGTCGGCGATCTTTGCTGCAGCCGCATAGGCGGCCTCCACCCTCGCATCGGCGGGGAGTGACCCGACGGCCTCGCGGACCTCCCCGACGGCCCACATCAGGTTGACGGCGGTGGGCCGGGTCGCCAGCAGGCGGGCGGCGGCGGTCTCCAGGCCGGCGTCGGAAGGATCTGCCGACAGCCCGAGTGCCATCCCGTAAGCGGCGGTGGCGCCTATCAGGGGAGCGCCTCTCACCACCATCGTCTCGATGGCCACCGCGGCGTCCTCCAGGGTGGCCAGGTCGAGGGTCTCGAAGACGTGCGGCAGTTTCGTCTGGTCGATCACGACAACGGTGCGGCCGTCGTCTCCCGGCCAGATGGTTCTAGTGGGGGTTCCGTCTACGTTCACGGCCACCCATCTTGCCACGGCTGCCGGGAGGTTCGCCCGGGCCTCACCATGTGGGCAGGGTCAGCACCCCACCGTCCACCACCAGGTCGACACCGGTGATCCAACGGGCCAGGTCGCTGCACAGGAACACACAGGCATCTCCGACATCCCCGGGGGTGCCCATCCGGCCCAGCGGGGCGGCCGCCAGCCAGCGGGCGACGCCGTCGGGCCAGTCGTCGGCGAGGCCGGGCCTGTCTATCAGGCCGGGCGACACGGTGTTGACCCGGATGCCGTCTGCGCCGTATTCCAGAGCGGCAGCCCTGGCATGCATGATCAGCGCAGCCTTGGTTGTGGCGTAGTGGCCGTGCAACGGGGCGGGGTGGCTGCCTTCGATGGAGGCGATGTGGACGATCGACCCACCGCCGCGGTCCTTCATCCCCGCCGCCACAACCCGGGTGAGGCGATGCACCGCCGTGAGATTGGTGTCGATCATCTCGGCCCATTCGGC
>CBDUUY010000205.1:0-4502 GCA_965370535.1 uncultured bacterium | reverse complement strand
CTAGCTCTTGACAACCGCACTTGAGCCATCCGACGGCAACGGCGCGTCCCCCGGACTCCTGGCGCATATCATGGTCCCCGCTGCCTTGGAGGGAGATCCGACCCCGTGCAACCTGACCGCCGTCCCCAGCGCGGGGACATCGACTACCGCCCTGAGTGGGTGAGAGACGCGTGTTTCTACCAGATATTCCCCGACCGGTTTGCCGGGTCGGAACGGGTGACCAAACCCGGCTGCCTGGAGGATTGGGATTCCCCACCCACCCGACACGGGTACAAGGGGGGTGATCTGCTGGGGATCGTGGATCATCTCGATTGGGTCGGCGACCTCGGGGTGACCGCGCTCTACCTGAACCCGATCTTCCAGTCGGCATCCAACCATCGATACCACACGCACGATTTCCTCACCGTGGACCCGATGCTGGGTGGCGATGCCGCATTCGACGAGTTGCTGCGCTCATGCCACGACAGGGGCATACGGGTGGTGCTCGACGGCGTGTTCAACCATTCCGGCAGGGGCTTCTACTACTTCAACGACATCCTCGAGAACGGGGCGGGTTCCGCCTGGTGCGACTGGTTCATCATCAACGATCTGCCGCTCAACGCCTACCAACGGGATGAACCGCCCAACTACGAGGCATGGTGGAACGACCACGCTCTTCCCAAGCTGAACACCGACAACCCGGCGGTGCGTGAGTACCTGATGGGTGTGGCGGAGCACTGGGCCCGCAGGGGAATCGACGGTTGGCGTCTCGATGTGCCTGCCGAGATCCACACCGAGGGCTTCTGGGAGGAGATGCGGCAACGGGTGAGGGCGATCAACCCCGACCTGTATCTGGTGGGGGAGGTCTGGGACGATGCCAGCGCCTGGGTCAACGACGGGGCCCGGTTCGATGGGGTAATGAACTACCCGATGACCGAGGTGATGCTGCGTTTCACTGCAGGCGGCAATCTCGATGAGGAGATGATCGAACCGGTCAACCTGACGCTGGTCCCGGCCCTCGACGCAGCGGGGTATCAGGAGGCTGTGGATGCCCACCTGGCCCGCCATCCCTGGGAGGCTCACCTCTGCAACCTGAACCTGCTGGGGTCGCACGACACCGCCAGGGTCCGCAGCATGCTGGCAGAGGACGACGCCTCGGTCCGCCTGGCGGTCACACTGCAAATGACGTTCCCCGGCACGCCGTCGGTCTACTACGCCGATGAGATCGGGATGACCGGGGCCCACGACCCGGGTTGCCGGGCCGGTTTCCCGTGGGATCGTCCCGACGAATGGAACCGGGGCCTGCTGGAGGACTACCGCTCGCTGATCGCCCTGCGCCGGGCCGAACCGGCGCTGCGACGGGGCGCGTATCGGTCGCTGGCTGGCACCGATGGCCTGTATGCATTCTCGAGGGAGGCTGGGGCCGATCGGGTGCTGGTGGCCGTCAACGCCGGCACAGCGGGTACCACGATTGATGTCGGTGAGAAGATGGGGGACCGCCTCTGGGGTGATGGAGACCGTTCCGGGGGCCTGGTGACGATGCCGCCGCGGACGGCGGGGATCTGGAGGATCGATCCATGACCAGGCGTTTTGGCCCCACCGACACCGCAGCGTTCGCAGCGGGGGGCCACGACCACCTGTTCGAGCATCTCGGCGCCCATCCCGATCCGGCGGGCGGCTACCGGTTTGCCGTCTGGGCGCCCCGGGCACGCGCAGTGCGGGTGGCGGGGGATTTCTCGGCTGCTGGGCGTGGCCTCCGGCGCTCGAAGGACGGCATCTGGCGAGGGAGGGTGGATGCCGCCGAACGGGGCCAGTGCTACCGGTACCTGGTCACGACCGGCCGGGGGAACGTGGTGGAGAAGGCCGATCCGTATGCGATCCGCCGGGCCTCTCCGCAATCCACGGATTCGATTCTGTGGGATCTCGATTTCCGATGGAGGGACGGGCGGTGGATGCGGAGTCGCAAACGCCTGCAGGCTCCGGATCAGCCGATGAGCGTCTACGAGGTGCATCTGGGTTCATGGCGCCGGAGTCCCGGGGGCGAACGCCTCGGGTACCGGGAGATCGGCGCCCGCTTGGCCAAATACTGCGTGGAGATGGGCTTCACCCACATCGAGTTGCTGCCGGTGGCCGAGCACCCGTTCTACGGATCGTGGGGGTATCAGGGCACCGGGTTCTTTGCCCCCACGGGTCGCCACGGCACACCTCAGGATCTGATGGCATTGATCGACACTCTCCACCGCGCCGGCATCGGTGTGCTCCTGGACTGGGTACCGTCCCATTTCGCCACCGACGGCGGGGCGCTGGGGCGCTTCGACGGCTATCCCCTGTACGAACATCGCGATTGGCGCAGGGGGTTCCACCCGGATTGGACCTCGTGGGTCTTCGACTACGACAGGGGAGAGGTGCGTTCGTTCCTGCTCTCCAACGCCCGCTACTGGGTCGAGCGCTTCCACGCCGACGGCCTGCGGGTGGATGCGGTCGCCTCAATGCTGTACCTCGACTTCTCGCGGGGGCCCGGCGAGTGGATTCCCAATGAGCACGGCGGCAACGAGAACATCAGTGCCTACGGATTCCTACGGTCGGTCAACAACATGGTCGGTGAGCGTTTCCCGGGTGTGATCACGATCGCCGAGGAGTCGAGTGCCTGGCCGGGGGTGACCGGGCCCGCCTACCTGGGCGGGGTGGGCTTCGGTCTCAAGTGGGACATGGGGTGGATGCACGACACGCTCGATTTCTTCCGGCGAGACCCGGTGCATCGGTCCCACCATCACCACGACCTCACTTTCCGGATGATGTACGCCTTCTCGGAGCGGTTCATGCTGGCCCTCTCCCACGACGAGGTCGTGCACGAGAAGGCCTCGATGTTGGGCAAGATGCCGGGCGCCACCGATGCAGAACGTTTCGCCAACCTGCGCCTGCTGTACGCCTACATGTGGACCCAACCGGGCAAGAAGACGTTGTTCATGGGCGGCGAGATCGCTCAGTGGCGGGAGTGGGATCACGAATCCGAGTTGCAGTGGGACCTGCTGAGGTGGGCACCTCATCGGGGACTGCAGCGGTGGGTGCGGGACCTGAATCGTCTGATGGCCGCCGAACCCGCACTTCATGCGCGGGACTTCGACCCCGGCGGGTTCGAGTGGGTCGACCCGGAGGATCGCAAGCGCAGTGTCATCTCGTATCTCCGCCACGGTGGTGAGGGGGACCGCCCTGTGGTGATGGTGGCCAACCTGTCGGGGGCCCGCCGTCGGCGTTACCGGTTGGGGGTGCCGGTCACCGGGCGCTGGCAGACCCTGTTGACCAGCGACCACGAGAGATATGGGGGAGCGGGGCGCAGTCCTGGGCGCCTTTCGACCCAACCCCGCAAGGCCCACGACCAACTGCAATCCCTGGTCCTCGACCTGCCGCCGCTGACTGCTCTGGTGCTGGCACCCGTCGAGCGGAGGTCGAGGGTTGCCGGGTGACGGGTTCCACCCCTTGAGCAGGGCTGATGAGGTGAACCCTCCACAATGGGTTGAAGGTGCAGAGGCGCCCATGGAGTGGGAGGGGGAGTCGGGCCTGGTGCTGATGGTGCCCGAGGCGGAGCCGATCGTGCGGGAACTGCGGTATCGGTTCGATCCGGCGGCCGCGGCGGGTATCGGGGCTCACATCACCGTGCTGTACCCGTTTGTGCCACTGGCGTCCCTGGATGGCGGGGTCGAGCAGGCTGTGGCCGTCATTGCCGCAGAGCACAATGCCTTCGACCTCGAGTTGACTGCAGTCCGGGCGTGGCCCGGCGTCGTGTACCTGTGCGTTGAGCCCGAGCCACCGATCCGGGCGCTCACGGAGGCGATGGTTGCCCGCTGGCCTGATCATCCACCGTATGGGGGGGCGTTCGATGGCGTGGTGCCTCACCTGACCATCGGCCACGGCGGCGAGGATCTGCTGGCCGAGGCCGAGGCTGCGGTGTCGCCACATCTGCCTCTGCGGGCCGGTGTCACAGAGGTCTCGCTGGTGGTGCTCGAGGGGGAACGGTGGAGGGTACGCAGGGCGTTTCCTCTGGGTGACGCCCGCGTTTGACCACAGCGCCCCACTACGGTGGCGGCCACCCGAGGAGCCAGAAGATGAACGACCTTCCCAAGACCGAAGAGGAGTGGCTCAGCCGCCTCTCGCCCGAGCAATTCCAGGTACTGCGCAAGGCCGCCACCGAACCGCCGTTCACCGGAATCTACTGGGACGTCAAGGGCGATGGGGTCTACACATGCGCCGGATGCGGCACCGCGCTGTTCCGTTCCGAGACCAAGTACGACTCCGGCAGTGGGTGGCCGTCGTTCTACGAACCGGTCGCCGACGGCCTCGTCGAGGAGCGTGAGGACCGCAGCGGCGGTGCCATCCGCACCGAGGTGGTGTGCGCCACCTGCGGCGGCCACCTGGGGCATCTCTTCCCCGACGGGCCCCGGCCCACCGGCCTGCGCTACTGCATCAACTCGGTCTCGCTGGACCTGGAGGAAGACGGGGCGTGAACCCCGGTCTGGCCGAGGGCC
>CBDUUY010000204.1:0-4517 GCA_965370535.1 uncultured bacterium | reverse complement strand
AACCAGGACCGTACCTGGAACACCCGGTCGCCCAGGAAGTAGAACAGGAGGAATATGAGCCAAGGAGGAAACGCGGTGAACAAGAGCACACTCACCGTGCTGCTCGCCGCGCTGAGCGACCAGGACCGACTCCACGCAACAAGCCTCCCGAACCACTCACCAAACAGGTAGGCGACGATGCCGCCGACAGCGAACAACGTCACCGTTATCGGCAGGACACTCCAAACAAGGCTGGACACCCGATACCCGCCATACGACTCCCCGAGGTCCGCTCGGACGAAGTGCCACATGTAGTCGAGCCACTGCACCCAAAGCGAACGATCAAGTCCCAACTCCTCGCGGATAAGCGCGATCGATCGCGAACGTCGCCCCAACCCAACCGCGAAGTCGTAGGGGAGGAGAAGATTGACCGCGAAGAAGGCGATCGTCACTACCACCAGCAACGTGACGATCCCCCACAGCACCCGCCTCGACACGAACCTCACCATCACAACTGCCATCCCCGGACTCGCGTCACGGATAACCAACCCTGCCACACCCCGATTGCTCCCGCTGCCGTGTTACGACCATGAACCCCACAGCTTGCTGAGTCAAACCCCGGGTCTGCCAGATTCGGGACAACCTCCCCGTCTCCAGCACCTAGGTCTCGTCTTCGGCCAGCACCACCAACTCATCGTCGGGAGCCAGCAGCAGCCTGTCGGTCTTGAGGGGTGCCAGCCTGATACCGCAGTTGCGGTCGACCCGATGTTCATCGGCTGTGACCTTGATTCCGATGCAAACCTCACTGCGCTCCATCGCCAGGCCCATCAGGTCGGCGAAGAAGATCTCCGTGGGGAGTTGAGCGACATACAGCGAAGCCGGCTTCAGGTAGATCTCTGAGCCCTCCTCTTCGAAGAGCCGCTGATACACACCATAGATCTCCGGTTCCTCGGAGATCTGTGCCAGCAGCATCGAGATCAGACGGCTCGATATCACGAAGTCGTGGACACCGGTGCTGGCCGCCAGGGTCTGGTTCTCCGATTCGACCAACTCGGTGATCACCGTCGTCTCCTCCGCCCCGTCCGCCTCCAGCGCCCGGCGGATCAGCAGCAGGATCAGGATCGTTTCGGCGTCGATCTGATCGGGTGAGCGCAATTCGTCGCCCTCACTCAGGATGATGATGCTGTCGTACGATGCCGGCACCGTCGCCGTCCACGTCTCCGGGTTCAGCGGATCCACGTCCAGAGTCGAGACCTTCAGTCCGTTGACGCTGCCCTTGATTCGCTCCAACTCCTGACCGTCCACGGTGTGATGACCGCGGGGGATGATGTCCACCTCGCTGCCCGCCAGGACGTACTTGCCCAATTCGGTCAGTACCAACGGCGACTTGGGTGTGTGCCCGACAATCAGGTACCTCTCCTTCGTTCGCTCCAGCTTGCCTCCGACCGGCACCGATTTCGCCGGCAGGGCCCCCGGGGCGTCGCCGAACGTGATGGTGGAGTCGTCCTCGGCAACCACCAGCAGCCGGTCCGAGCCCTTCAACATCCGGTCGGAGCCGGGGTTGATGGCCATCTCGCCATCGATCCCCAGTACCCCGATAGGGATCGCCTGTGGGTAGCGGAACACGGCCTCGCCGAAGGTTAGGCCGTCGAATGGCCCCTCGAAGAAATACAACTCGTTCCCGTCGAACGACAGCAACTCGTCGCACACCACCGACAACCCCAACGACCGTGACGTCTGCACCAGGATCCGTGACAGGAAATCCCTGGCATCCAGGGCGACGACGTTGTCCCCAGAGATCCCACCGATCAACGATCGGAGGCCGGGATCGAATACCTCCACAACCATGTGCAGGTCCCGATCGGGTCCGGCCTGGCTCTGCAGTGCCAACAGCGTCTTGATCACTCTTGCATCCGACTCCGCTTTGACGGCCGCCGGGGCCGACTCTGGACAACCGGCCAGGATGATCGCCGATGCCGCCGTGTCCACCGACACGAGTTGCAGGTTCAACAACGACGACGGGGATCCCGACCGGGTCACCAACCTGGTGGTGCTCGTCTCGGGGATCGTCATCGCCAGGAAATCGTCCATGTACTCCTTGTCCTCGTCGGCCAGGATCACCACGGCGCGCCGGTCCACACTCTCGTTGGCAACGATCAACTCCCGCACGATCTCCGCCACCCGTTGCTCCTCCCACCCCAGCACCAGGGTGTGATTGCTCTCCACCACCTGGGAACGGCCCTTGCGGAGGACGTGAAGGCGCCGATCAACCTCGGTCGTGATGAATGCGATCAACGCCGCCAGCAACCCGATACCGGCCACCCCCGCCGCGATGGCAATCGCTCGATACCAGCCACTCGATACGGAATCTTCCGCCATCGAACCCGGATCGGTCAGTTGGAGGAAGGTCACGAACGTGCTCCACCCAATCCCACTGTCGGACGCCTCGGGGACGAACAACTCGAGCAGCAGTCGCAACACCACCAGCACGCACAGCACCATCACGAAGACTGCGAGCAGGCTCACGAAGATCGAACGACCACCCCGCGCCATGAAGTTGTCGAAGCGATACCGGATGTGCTGCTTCACCGACGGACCCGACACAGGCTGACCCCTTCCTCGCCGACCGTCCCCAAACTACGCACCGGCGCCGCAGCCCGGGCCGGTTTGCGCGCGATTGTCGCGTCTGGATCTGATCGAGCAGCCACATCCCGAAGTCCCGAGATCCGTGCACCGCTAGATGGCTAGATGGCTCGACGTTCGCGTCCTACGGCTGAGAGAGATGCAACGGGACGGTCATCCTTCGTCGGTCGTGAGCCTGACAGAATCGAACGCAAACCCCTCATCATCGACGGCTCAGCAAGGGAGGAAGTCTTGCGACTCGACTCCCGGAGGCGGCAGAGGGAGCCGGACCTCGAGGGTCGCGCCTCCGTGGGTGGGGTCGATCACCGCCACGTCACCGCCGTGTGCCCGGCATATGGCTCTGCAAACCGCCAGTCCCAGGCCTGTGCCACCCTCGCCCCGGCTGCGGTGCTTCTCGAGGCGTACGAACCGTCCGAAGACCTGTTCTGATTCCCCGGGTGGGATTCCGGGCCCGTCATCGCTGATGGTGATCACTGCCGTTCCATCGGCGGATTCGCTGTCGATCCAGACGGTGGTGTCGGCGTGGCGCAGGGCATTGTCGAGGAGATTGCGAAGCAACTGGCGGATGGGTTCTGCGTCACCGAGAATCCGAACCGCCTGCGCTCCGGTCGTATCCACCAGTTTTGTCGACCGCCGCTGCGCCGCGAGGGCTTCCTCGTGGAGCAGATCCTCGAGATCGATCTCTCTCCTCTGGAGATGCAGCGTGTCGTCCTCGAAGCGAGCCAGGGCCAGCAGATCGCCGACAAGGTGTTCCAGACGAGTGCTCTCATAGTGGAGGTCTCGCGCCAGTTGATCAGGGTCGACCTTCTCGGGGTTCGCCTCAGCAAAATCGAGCATGACTCTGATTGCCGTGATGGGGCTCTTCAGTTCGTGCGAGGCGTCGGCCACAAATCGGCGTTGTTGCTCGACGGATGCTTCCACCGAATCCAGCATGCGGTTCATCGTCAGCGCCAGGCGGTGCACCTCGTCGGTGCCCGGAGGTACCGGCAGGCGTCGGTCCAGTGCCTCTCCGGATATGGAATCGGCTTCGACACGCATCCTTTCGACGGGTCGCAGCGCTCTTCCTGTGGTGATCCACGACACCCAGGCCACGACGGCCACGATCAGCGGGAACCCGAGGAGAATGAACTTGGCGAACATGGATATCGCGTGGTCGATGTCGCCCAGAGTCGCGGCCACCATCACGGTGACGGGCCCGGAAGGCGTCTCCACGCCAATCGTCACGACTCGGGTGTGTTTGGGCCCAACCCTGACCCCTAGGTCGACCGGCGAATCCAGGATCTCGGTGACTCCGGGGGCCGGGCGAGCCGTCACCATCGGCGGCTCCCCAGCGAGCCGGGCACTGGCCGCAATCACCCGCTCTCCGTCAACAACCTGGGAGGCGAGCGCGTCTGTGCCTCCCGGCAGCGGGTCGGGCAAGGCATCGATGGCCGCCAGCGCGGCAATGTCCTCCGCCCGTGTCAGAGCTGCAGCCTCCACCGACGAGTGGAGAGCGGCCCGAGTCACCGCCACCAAGCCGAACAGGCCCACCATCAACGCCACCCCAACCACCAAGGTCGCCGAAAGAGTCGCCTTGAGCCGCACGCCACGCATGGCGTGTCGGATGCGACGCGCCCGAGATCTAACCCCCATCATCCGCCAGCCGGTAGCCGAATCCTCGAACGGTCTGCAGGGCGTGCCGATCGAACGGCGCGTCGATCTTCCTGCGGAGGTACCCGATGTACACCTCCACGATGTTCGGAGTGCCCTCGAATGACCAATCCCAGACATTGTCGAGGATCTCGTGTTTCGACACCACGTCACCGGCATGTCTCATCAGATATTCGGCCAGGGCGAATTCCCGGGGGGTGAGAGAGATCTCGGTCGCACCCCTGTGGAAGGTGCGCCTCGCCGGG
>CBDUUY010000203.1:0-4522 GCA_965370535.1 uncultured bacterium | reverse complement strand
GTACGCGGAGGGACATGCATTCCACTCTGGATGCCGGACACCATCGAACTCGGTGCGCCGGTAGGCCTTCCTGAGGAGGACTCAGGTCGATTGGTGCTCATGGTGTTTCCCGGATCGGCCGACCACAAGTTGGTGGATCCGATCACTCACCAGCCCTGGACCGTGAGCCTCTCGACCGAAGAAGGCACCCTTCGACTGAAAGCAGCCGACGCCCCACACGGTGTCTCGGTATGGGTGCGCGGCATCTCCGACACCGCAGACCGCACGATGTCACATCCGGCTGGCGATTCCGAGGTATCGATGGAACTGATCGCCGATGCGGGCTGAGTCCAGCCAGCGTCTTCTGGTGCGACGGAGCATCGATCTGATAGGTGAGCACCAGGCACCTACCGGGGCGTATGTGGCCTCCCCCGGATATGACTCGTATGGGTACTGCTGGTTGCGCGATGGAGCCTTCATTGCAGCCTCTATGGACTCGCACGGTCACCACTCGGGCGCCGAGGCATTCCATCGGTGGGCGGCTCGAACCATCGAACTGCACGCCCACAAGGTCGATCGCCTCGAGGAGGAGGCAGAGGAAGCCCTCCACGGCACCAGCAATGCCCTCCAACCCCTGGATGACCGATACGTCCTGCACACTCGTTTCACGGTTGATGGACGGGAGGGGGATGCCAGTTGGGGCAACTTCCAACTCGACGGCTACGGCTTCTGGCTCACAAGCGTCGCAACCCACCTCACCACAAGCGGAGCCGATCCAGAGCCCTACCTGGCTGCGATCGACGTGGTGCGCCGATACCTCACCCTTTCCTGGGATCGCCCGTGCTTCGATTCCTGGGAGGAGTACCCCACGCGGCGCCATACGACGACGTGGGCTGCCATCGCCAAAGGCCTACTCGCGAGCAACGAGGTGAATGACGACGCGGCTGTTCCGGCGCTGTCACAGGAGATCGCGGGACGACTGACCGACG
This sequence comes from uncultured bacterium, assembly GCA_965370535.1. Lineage (GTDB taxonomy): Bacteria > Actinomycetota > Acidimicrobiia > Spongiisociales > UBA11373 > JAHJML01. The sequence goes on along the minus strand of CBDUUY010000203.1, from coordinate 3,554 downwards.
ACGCCGAGCCCTCGGGGACGCTGCCGAAGTTCGTGGTTGACCCTCCCGGTGGTCAGGTATCGGCGAACGTGCCGAGGCCATCAGATCCCGATGGGTTCGCTGTGGCCGGTCACGAACGCATTGGGCAAGCTCTCGAAGCCGGTGCTATCGATGGGAGCGCTCTCCTTGTACTCGGTGATTTCGGACCATTCCCAAAGAACCATCAGGTTGTCATGGAGACGTTGAGAACGATTGAATCCGACCTCGTGGTGGGTGGTGGTGTCCACCGATATCTCGAAGACGAGTACTACGGGGGAGGGTTGTGGATCGTTCTCGCTGGCGCTCTGGCGTGCGTTCAAGCTGTTCATGATCCCGACCGGGCAAACATGGTGCTGGACTGGATCGAGGATCAAGCCGATGCCAGCGGACACTTTCCCGAACAGGTGGCCACCCACCTCCGCAAACCAGAGAGTCTCGATCCGTGGATTGATCGTTGGGGTGCGTCGGCCCGTCCACTCTTGTGGTCACACGCCATGTACCTCCTCGCCGTGGCGGCGGTACGTCCAGTATCGGAGAGTTGATTCAGGCGATCGCCGATCGGACACCGGACGCCACGGTGTCCATGAGATCTTGACTTGAATCATCGAAGGTCCGCTGTTCCACTAGGGACGTCGAGGTGTGAATGCCGTCCAATCAGCGACCGATCGGGTACCTACTTGGCCTTCTGACCAGGCACTTCGAGGTGTGAAAGCCGTCCTATCAGGCCCACTGCGAATTCTCGAACCCCACATCAACCCCGGTCAGGGCGTGCGTCTCGGATCTTGTCCTATTGCCTGGGGCAGTTGCGTTTCTCGCACCCTTGTGAGCTGCTCGGCGACGCAGGGGGCCGGCCATGGTCTCTCCCGCAACCACGCCGTATGCAGGGTCTCGGTTGGTGACGGTCGAGCGGCTCTCATCGTCGGGTGCAGGCCGCCTATGGCGCCGATGAGCAGTGCGGCGCCGATGCCACCGAAGACGGTGATCGGGGGCACGAGGGTCGCCCATCCCTCGATATTGGCGTGGACGGCGGTGGCGACGACTCTGAGGAGGACACCTCCGATACGTCCAGGGAACCCAGCGGGACAGACCTCCGCGTCCTCGTGACCTTGTACCCTGAATTCGCAGCGTCTGGAGTCTGAGACTGAGGGTGGCGCCAATTGGAGGTGCGCGTGCGCATTGTCTTGAGCCTGGTCGTAGTGGTGCTGCTGGCCGTGCCTGTGATCGCCTCCGCCCAGGAGGATGAGCCGCCTGAGGGCGCGATGTTGATCATCCTCGATGCGTCGGGTTCGATGAACGATCTCGATCAGGATGGGGTGCCGTTCTTCGAGAAGGCCAAGGATGCGGTCCTGGAACTGATCGCAGCGCTCCCCGACGGCATGCTGGTGGGTCTGCGGGTCTATGGGCATCGCGAACCGAACACGGATCCGGTTCGGGGGTGTCGGGACACCGAACTGGTGGCTCCGGTGGCGCCGCTCGATCGAGCCGCCATTCGCAACGCAATCGAAGGCCTGGAAGCGTCGGGCTACACGCCGATCGGGCTGTCGCTGCAGGAGGCCGCCGCCGATCTGCCCGAGACCGGGCCCCGTTCGATCGTCCTGATCTCCGATGGTGAGGACACCTGTGCGCCTCCCGACCCGTGCCGGGTCGCCGAGGAGCTCTACGGCGGCCTCTTCGATGTTCGTATCGAAACGGTGGGGTTCCTGATCGATACCGGGTCGGCGGCCGAGCAGCAGCTGCGGTGCATCGCCGAGTCCACCGGAGGCCAGTACACCACCGTGGAGAGTGCCGACGCTCTGGTGGCCCGACTGGGAGAGGTCACCGAGGCGCTGTTGCACTGGCGGCCGCCGATGACCCTCAACGGCGCCCTCGACCAACTGATGGCACCGGAGTTCCCCCTCCCTCCCAAAGCGGACTGGGTGACCGACGAACCGGGGAAGATCGCCGTCGGCAGCTTCGGCAGCATCCTGATGCCGGGAGAGACCCGTTGGTACCTGCTCGACCTGTGGGAACGGGAGAGCGTCTGGGTCTGGAGCGATCTCGAATGGCCGCAGGGCCTCGAGGCCGGCGGGCATTTCGAGACGATCATTCTCGATTCCGACGGCAATCGGGTCGAGAGACGCGTCGGTCACGGGGAGATTCCGCTGCGGACCGAACTGCCGGGAACGGGCTCCCCGATGACCGGCGCTGCGATCGAGGGTCCCGAGCAGGGTTGGCCCTCGGCAGCCACCTATCTGGTCGGCCTCCACTGGGATGCACCCCCGGAGGTGTTCCTCGGATCGCTGCACATCGGCGTCGAGGTCCTGAACACCGACCCGCGCCGCTACTCGGCGCGAACCGAGATCCAGGGCGCCCTCGATCGGGCCGAGGCCCCGGTGCTCCCACTCGTCGGGTCGGCAGGGAATGAACCCGACTGGAGAGGCGCCGAGTTACGTGGACCGCTGGCATCGGGTGAGACCAGGTGGTACCGCCTCGACATGGAGCGCGGCGATGCGATGAACGTCTTCGCTCTGTTCCCAGGAGACCGCTTCGTAGGAGAAGGCACCGAAGGAGAGTTCTCCATCGTGCTGACCGACCTCGACGGCAACCCGGTGGGAAGCGCCTTGGATGAGTGGCCCCAGATGAGCCAGGGCTTCGGCGACGAGCGTCACCAAGCCACGGTGAGCGGGACCACCTCGTTCGACGACGATCCGGTCCCCGAAACGGTCATGATCGGATTCCGATGGAACGGACCACCGGGCCAGCAGAGCGAGATTCGATTCGAGGCCGAGGCGATGTTCGATCCGCACCGCAAGCAGATGGCGGATCAGATGGAAGCAGAGGCCCAACGCGAACCACCCGAAGAGGGCGAGCCGGCCGAAGAGCCATCGACCACAGCCACCGCGCCGAGTGCCGCAGACGAGGAGTCAGGCGACGGCGGGTTCCCGATTGTGATCCTCATCGGTATCGGCATCGTCGCCCTCGGTGGTGCCGCCGTTCCACTCCTGATCAGACGATCCAGGGCGGGCTGAGACACCCGAGCTGCGGTGCCGAGCAATAGCTCTGCTCCCCGGCGCCGACGTTCCACGGCTGCACGATGACTACTCGTGCCGGCCCGGCCGGGACGTGCTCACCGCCTGCTCCCACGCAATCTCGGCGACGCGGGAGGAGACTGCCGAATTGATCCCCGCCCGCTTTCGACCGCGAGCGACGCATAGAGATCGCGCCGTGGGCGCGGGGAACTTCGCTCCTGACGGCTCTGGAACCGGTTGGGAAGGAGTGCGTCGGGGCTGCTTGCCCCATGGTCGGGGGTGGCTTCGCAGCCGAGTCCCGAGGTGTGAAAGCCGTCCTATCAGGCGCACTGCGAAGTCTCGAACCCCGCGTCGCCCCTGATCGGGACGTGGTCTTCGGGTCTTGTCCTATTGCATAGGGAAGCTGCGTGTCTCGAACCTTCCAGATGCCAGCAGTGACCCTCGCCGATCGCCTGACTATAATTATGGTCATGACAAAGGTGTTGCCGCTGTCGGAAGTGAAAGCCAGGTTCTCCGAGGTCGTGGATG
>CBDUUY010000202.1:0-4575 GCA_965370535.1 uncultured bacterium | reverse complement strand
CGACGACTACGTCCGCAAGGGCGGCAACATCGCCGACACCGTGGGGCGCAAGTGCCTGTGCAACGCCCTCATGGCCGATGTCGGCCTAGGCCAGATCAAGCGGGATGGCTCGGTCGAACCGACACTCGTCACCTCAGGCGACGACATCGCCGAGGTGGCCCGCTTCCTGCCCGAAGGGGCATCGAGTTACCGGGCAAAGGATGTCATCGACTATCTCCTCGATGGCATCGGCAGGCGATAGATCTCGCCGCTGTTCGACACGACCGTCCCCCGCCCACCCGTTGTGTGAACCCTGCGTCACAACGAGATCAAGGTCTCGGGGGAGCCCCGGGTGAACATCCCCAAGGTGTCGGCCCCCCGCACCGTCGAGTCGTTCCGGTGTCGGCAAGCCTTCGGTGATATGCCGAACCCGGAGTGGCGGCTTTGGGGGGCGGAATCCAAGATGGGGCACCAACCCGGGCGTCTCGCCGATGGGAGGCCGGGGGCAGCGGGCGGGTACGCTCATCACATGGCAGAAGAACCGGGCCGGGACATGCCCCCTGTGGACGAGACCCCCGAGCAACGACGGCTCCGTGAGCGGGACGAGGCTGAGGAACGGCGCCGCCGCGACAACGAGGCAGCCGAGCAGCAGCGGCGGATCGACAGAGAAGAGGCGGATCGGCGGCGCCTCGAACAACGCGAAGCGGACCGGGAACGACTCCGGGTGGCCGAGGAAACCGAGCAAGAACGCCTCCGTGAACGGAAGAAGGCGGAAGCACAACGGCGCCGTGAGAGGGACGCCGCTGAGCAAGCCGACTAGAAACGTTGCCGATCGAGTTGGGCCGGATCGGACCACGGGCATTCCCCGAGCCGGACCGGGTGTCCGAGGTCACCCGGGGCAATTGGCGCCGGCTGCATAATGGGGGACCGGACAGGGACTGGTGCGATGCGGCGGCTCATATCGATCTTCGCTGCGGTTGGGCTGCTCCTGGCCGTACTGGTGGTCCTGGGCATCGTGGTGCTCCGGTCCACCGTGAATGTGTTCCGGATCACGGTGATCGAGGGCCTCACGGTGGCCCAGATGCTGGATTCGCTCGCCGACCAGACGGGGTTCACGGCCGAGGAGATGACCGTTCCCCTGCTCGATGGGACGGTGGTGTCGCATCTCCGTGCCGTGGAGCCGCAAGAGCTCCGTGATTGGGAAGGACTGCTCTTTCCCGACACCTATGAGGTGACCGACCGGGACGAGCCTGCCGACATCTTGCAGTTGCTCGCCGATACCGCCGAGTCGAGGGTGCGCTCGATCGATTGGAGCTTCATCGAGGCGCGGGGACTGACGGTCTACGACGGCATAGTGATTGCATCGATGATCGAGAGGGAAGCCGCTCTGGATGAGGAGCGGCCCCTCATCTCCAGTGTGATCCACAACCGTCTCGAGATCGGGATGCCACTGCAAATCGACGCCACGATCGTCTACGCCCTGGGGGGCTACCCCGAGGGCGGCCTCACCCTCGACGACCTGAAGATCGATTCGCCGTACAACACCTACGGGATCACCGGGCTCCCCCCCACCCCGATCGCCGGAGCCCGGCTGGCGTCGTTGACTGCGGCGGCGGCCCCGGCCGAGACCGAGTTCATCTACTACGTGCTGGCCGGCGAAGACGGCAGCCACGCCTTCACCGACGACTTCGACGACTTCCTCCGACTCCAGCAGCAGTCCAGGGAGGACGGCCTCCTGCCTTGAGGCGGCCCGCCGCCCCTGCCCGGAGCAGGTGGCCAGAGGAGCGGACCCGAGTGCCCGCGCCGGTGCCGTGCGGGTGCCGCTGCCGACGACACCGCCGGAGGTAGCGACCCCCTCATCTTGCAGGACCTCCACGGCGGGGTTCGTGTCGGCGATCCGATCACGCCGCCGGCCGGAACCCCCAGATCGGCCTGCAGGGCCTTGGCCGCCACTTCCGTCAGGGGGCCCCACATCCCGTCGATGGGCCCTGGGCCGTGCCTGAGGGCGAGGGCGAGGCGCTGCAGTTGTGCCACTGGGGCGCCGCGCGACCCCAACCGGATGAGTCCCGTCGACGCGATCGCATCCCCGGGAAGCGGACGAGGCTCCGAACCAGCGGGGCCAAGCCCAAGAGATCCGGGGTGGAGGTCGAGGGAGTGGGGTCGATGGGAATGGCGATAGGTTCGCGACTCTGAATCATGTCCCGCCCACCATCCGAAGGGACCCGGGCCGACGATCCGGGCCAGCGGGCCGGGCCGGACCGCGCCTAGCATCAGCGTTGACATGCATCGCATGCATGAGTCGACGGACACGAACCTGCTTGCCGTCTTGATGGAGTGAAGCCCTCTTGTGGCGGTGGGTCTTGGTACTCCGGAGGCCCGTGCCGTTGACTGCACAACACAAGAGAATGCCGAGGGGGGAAGGGACTGAGCGATGAAGCGCTTGACAATCGGACTCGCGATGCTCCTCCTCGCAGCAGGTTGCGGCGACGACGACACCTCTCTGATCACGGTGACCACGGCCGCTGAAGCCACGACCCCGACCTCCGAGGCTCTGACGACTACGTCGAGCGCTACGGCCACCACTCAACCGGCCTCCCCGGCCACCACCCAGCCGATCACAGCGACCAGTACGGCGGCTGCTACGACCACGGCTCCACCTCCGTCGGCGTGTTCGACCACGGGCATGGTCGGCGTTCTGCCGGATGAGCCCGACCTTCCCCGCTACGTGGACGACATGAGATGGGCCATCATGTCCGCCGCCATGGCATGCGATATCGACATGCTGGCTGCGTTGGGACTGCCCGGCCAGTTCGGATGGTCGTACGACCCGAACGCTGCGGATGATCCGGCCGATCATTGGCGCTTCATGGAGGATTTCGGATCGATGCCCCTCGCCGGGATGGTGGACCTGTTGAGCCTTCCGTATGGCGTGATGGAGCAAGTCATGACCGGAGTCCCTCTCTACGTGTGGCCGTCGGTTGCCGTCTACGACGATTGGGCGAGTGTGCCTGAAGCCGACCGTCGCGCCCTCGTGGACCTGTACGGCGAGGGTGTTTTGGATGAAGTCGAATACCTCTGGGAGGACACCTACTACCTCGGGTCATACCTGGCGATCGACCACAACGGCGATTGGCTGTGGTACATCACACCCGGGAACTGACGCGGCCGAACCCCGGGACCGTCCTTCTAGAGTCTTGGAGCCACCACCTCTGCCAGGCCGCGGAGCCCGGTGAGTATCTCGTCGCGGGCATCATCCGGCGCCACACCCACGCCTGGGAGCAGCACCTGGAGTTCGAGCACGACGATCTCGACCGGCCCCAGATTGGCTGCGCGTCCGGGCAGCGTCGCATTCGATGGCTCCACCAGCGTCCAGACCACTGAGATGACCGGGTCGTACAAGGCCGGGAATCCGATCCCGGGCACCTCGACGACCTGATCCTCGACCCGTTGTTCCTCGAAGAACTGCTGCGGCTGCAGTTTCTCCCCGCCCGCCCAGAGCGTGGCCTCTACGACCAACTCGCTCGCACCACCTAGACCCGGTTCGAGGACGAAACGACATTCGCCTACCTCATTGCCGCCGCCGACCACGGTTCTGCCGAAGGCGGCCTCGGCGTCTTCAGGCATCAGGACCGAACAGGCGGCTTCGGCGAGCAGCACCCCGCGCTGCGAATCGGTTATCACCACCGACGACGAGGAGATGGGGGCTGCGGTCTCTTCGGCGCCGCCGCATGCCCCCAGCACCGTTGCCGCAGCCACCATCACAACCCATGCTCTACGAGTCCCCATCGGCGCCTCCCTTCCTGCCCTCGGTGGGGGGTCACTCAGCCGGCCTCGGGAAACGCCACCTCCCAGAACTCTCCGTCGAAGGTGGCCACGAACGGAGCATTGAGCCAGCCGGGCCCGAATATCCGGCCTGCCCAATCCACCTCGACCTGCTCGTCGTAGGTGGCCCCGCCGCATGACCCGCAGCACCAGTTGGAACCCTGGATGTAGACGAGGCGGGTGGCGACCATCCCGGACTCGGGCGAGTCGGGTGCCGCCGTCATAGCAGGTGCCGCCGCCGCCAGGCTCCGAGCCGTGGCGAGGTCGTCGGGGAAGCGCCGTGCCGACTCACCCCCGGCCGGGAGGCAATCGAGGTCCTGTATGCCCCCGGTCAGGGCGGCGACACGGCTGTCGAGGTCGGCGAACACCGCCAGGACCGCCACCTCCAGGTCCTCGGTCATGCCGCCCGGCACCAGACGCGCCAGCGGACCTGCATCGAGCGCGTAGATCACGTTCGCCGCCTCTGCGCTCACGGTCCCCGTATCGGGGTCGAGTGTCTCGTTGAACTGAACGGCGGCTGCCCTGATACGGGCGTCGAGGTCTTCTGCTGCGAGGAAGAACCCTGCCAGGCTCTCCGACGCCGAGATCGGGACGGTGGCGGTGGTTGTCGGGGCATCCGTTGTTGTGGCAGCCGTCGTCGCTGTGGTGGCCACCGCCGTCGTGGCCGTGGTGGCCGGTGCCGCCGTCGTGACCGTGGTGGACTCGCCGACCGGTGCCGTCGTTGTGGCCTCGGTCCCGATCGGAGCGAGCCCATCGTCGTCCCCACACGCCGCG
>CBDUUY010000201.1:0-4583 GCA_965370535.1 uncultured bacterium | reverse complement strand
TCCGCATTGGCCTCGGCGGCGTGGGAGGCGATCCGGCTGATGAGGGCCACGATGATGCCGATCCCGATCAGCACATAGAAGATGGTGAACAGGCGGCCGGCGAAAGTCTCCGGCGAGAAATCGCCGTACCCCACAGTGGTCAGAGTGATCACACTGAAGTAGAGGCTCTGGAAGAGCGTCCACCCCTCGACGCGGTGGAACAGGAACGCCCCACCCAGCAACAACGTCAGGGTGAGGGTGAACAGGCTCCTGAACACCAGGTCGTCCCACCCGCGGCGCACCGCCTTCCACAACCGCCGGAACACTATGACGAACATCATCGAGCACCTCCCAGCGACAGGCTACGCCGTGGGGCTACTCGACCACCCAGGAACCGCTCGACGTGACCAGGTCCTTGAGGTCGCCGGGGCCCTTGGCGGCCCTGGCATCGGCGATCTGCTGCTCCAGGTCGTCCTCGTACACCGGCCGCTGCACGTCGCGGAAGATTCCCACCGGGGTGGGCCCAAACGGGCCGTGCGACAGGCGGCTCAGGGCAAAGGCGGCGCCGGGGCTCTCCGCCCCGGTGTCGTGCACGTGGAGGTTGGCCAGGCCCACCTCGGCTGTGTCCACGATGTGGGCGGTGCCGTCGTGGATCATCACGCCCTTCTCCCCATCGATGCCGAAGGTGACCGGTTTGCCGTGCTCCAGGTTGATGCGATTCTCGAGCCGCTCCTGCTTGCCCGTCAGTTGCAGGAACGCCTTGTCGTTGAAGACATTGCAGTTCTGGTAGATCTCGATGAACGAGGTGCCCCGGTGAGCAGCGGCCGCCTCGAGCATCGCCAGCGTGTGATCGCGGTCCATGTCGATGGTCCTGGCCACAAAACCGGCTTCGGACCCGAGGGCCAGCGACACCGGGTTGAAAGGCAGGTCGATGGATCCCATCGGGCTCGACTTGGTCCTCTTGCCCTTCTCACTGGTGGGGGAGTACTGGCCTTTGGTGAGCCCGTAGATCTGGTTGTTGAAGAGCAGCACGTTGATGTTCACGTTGCGGCGCATGGCATGGATCATGTGATTGCCGCCGATCGACAGGGCATCGCCGTCGCCGGTGACTATCCATACGCTCAGGTCGGGGCGGGCGACCGCTATCCCGCTGGCGATGGCGGGTGCTCTGCCGTGGATGCCGTGCATCCCGTAGGTGTTCATGTAGTAGGGGAAACGGCTCGCACAGCCGATCCCCGATACGAACACGACCTTCTCCCTATCGATGCCCAGGCCGGCCATGAAGTTCTGGACGGAGGCGAGGATGGTGTAGTCCCCACAGCCGGGGCACCAGCGGACCTCCTGGTCGCTCTGCCAGTCCTGCCGGGTGGAGGCGCCTGTTGCGGTGGTGCTCATGACTCGATCAACTCCAGGATCTTGTGGCGGATCTCGGCCGACTTGAATGGCTGGCCCTGCACCTTGCTGAGGCGAATGCCGTCCACCAGGAACTCGGCTCGCAGCAGGCGCCACAACTGGCCACGGTTCAACTCCGGGATGAGCACCTTGTCGTAGGACCTCAGTACCTCGCCCAGGTTCTTGGGGAATGGATTCAGGTGCCTCAGGTGAGCCCTGGCGGCTTTCTGGCCCTGTCGGCGGACGTCGCGTACCGCCGCATGGATCGCTGAGGAAGTCGACCCCCAGCCGATCACCAGGATCGTGGCGCCTTCATCGGCATCCACTTCGACATCGGGGATGTCGTCTGCGATACCGGCGATCTTGCGTTCCCGTAGTTCGGTCATCAACTCGTGGTTGTCGCCGGTGTGCTTGACGTTGCCGCTGCCGTCCTCCTTTTCGAGGCCGCCCAGGCGGTGCTCCAACCCCGGGGTGCCGGGGATGGCCCACGGTCTTGCCAGCGTCTCCGGATCTCTCAGGTACGGAAGGAAACCCTCCGGTGTGTTGGCCTCGGTGAGGAACGGGACGCTGATATCGGGCAGGTCGTCCAGGTCGGGCAGGCGCCACGGTTCGGCCCCGTTGGCGATGTAGCCGTCCGACAGGAGGATCACCGGTGTCATGTACTTGACGGCGATTCGGACCGCCTCGATGGTGGTCTCGAAGGCGTCGGAGGGTGCTCCGGCTGCCAGCACCGGCAGCGGCGCCTCCCCGTGGCGTCCGTACAAGGCCATCAGGAGGTCGGACTGCTCGGTCTTGGTCGGCAGGCCCGTGGAGGGACCGCCCCGCTGCACGTTCACGATCAGCAGGGGCAGTTCGGTCATCATGGCCAGGCCGATGGTTTCGCTCTTGAGCGCCAGGCCCGGGCCTGAGGTACCCGTCACTCCCAGGTGCCCGGCGAACGACGACCCGAGTGCGGCGCCGATCGCGGCGATCTCGTCCTCGGCCTGGAAGGTGCGGACGCCGAAGTTCCGGTGCCGGGACAACTCGTGGAGGATGTCCGAAGCCGGTGTTATCGGGTACGAGGCGTAGAACACCGGGAGGTTTGCCGCCCGGCCTGCGGCGATGATCCCCCAGGCGATCGCCTGGTTGCCGGTGACGTTGGCATAGGTGCCGGGCTCCATCGCCGCCGGCTTGACCTCGTATGAGTGCCGGAACACATCGGTGGTGATGCCCAGGTTGTAGCCCGCCTTGAAGGCGTTGATGTTGGCTGCCTTGACCTCGGGGTTGTTGCCGAACTTGGATTCGATCCACTCCATTGTCGGCTCGACCGGCCGGTTGTACATGAATGCGAGGACACCGAGCGCCAGGAAATTCTTGGAGCGAAGCACTCCGCGGCCCTTGAGGCCTGTGCCCTCTGCGGCCTTCTTGGTCAGTTCCTCCATGGGTACCGGCAGCACCTGGTACCCGTCGAGGGTGCCGTCCTCGAGGGGGTTGCATTCGTAGCCGGCCTTGGTCCAGCGGCGCTCGATGAAGGCATCGGTGTTGGCGATCACGGTGCCGGCCGGGGCGAGGTCCCCGAGGTTGGCCTTGAGCGCCGCCGGGTTCATCGCCACCAGGACGTCCGGGTAATCGCCCGGTGTGAGGATGTCGGTGTCGGCGATCTGGACCTGGAACGTCGACACGCCGCCCAGCGTGTCGGCGGGGGCCCGGATCTCGGACGGATAGCTGGGGAACGTCGAGAGGTCGTTGCCGAAGATGGCCGACGCTTCGGTGAAGCGGGCACCGACCAACTGCATGCCGTCGCCGGAGTCGCCTGCAAAACGGATGCGGACGTTGGCGATCTCCTCGACGTCGGCGCCGTCTCCTGAGGGTGTTTCCTGGGACACCTCGATGCCTGCCTTGTGTTGGGGGAATTGCACAGCACCCCGGTGGCACTGCGATCCGACATTGTATGCCCCTGACGAAGAGAGGCCAACGCTCTTTCAGATGCGGATCGGTGGCACCGGGCAGGCCACGATACCGGCCTCTTCGAGGGCCATCCCGACTCCTAGCAGCAGCGCCTCGCTCCACCGCGGGCCGATCAGTTGCAGCGAGGGCGGAGGCTCTCCGGGTGAGGCCAGAGGAAGGGCGATGGCCGGCACGGTGCCGTGGTTCACCAGGGCCGTGAACCTCGAGAGTGCCCCCCGGTATTCGACGGGTCCTGCCTCGGTCTCGATGTCTTCGCTGCCGATGATCTTGCGGCGGGCGGCGACGGTGGGGGTGGCCAGCAGGTCGTAGTCGGAGAAGAGCCTGGCGAAACTGCCGCGGAGGGCCGACCGCCAGGCGAGTGCCTCCTGGTAGTCATCCGGGTCGGCGTCGAACAGCGGCGCCATACGCTCCCGGACCGGATGCCCGTACCGGCCGGGGTCCTCCTGATACCACCGGCGGTGCACCGCTGCGACCTCGGGGCGGAACGAGGCGGTGATCATCCTCGACGGCAGCAGCGAGGGCGCCGACACGGTCTCGACGATGGCTCCCAGTTCCGTCAGGCGTTCCAGTGCCCACTCGAACCCGGCCCGTGTCGTCCGATCGAGGCTGGTATCCGTCCACTCCACGGGCACGCCGATGCGCATGCCTTCGATGGGGGCGGCCCGATCGGGGACCGACACCGGGCGGGGGGTGGACCAGGGGTCTGCCGGATCGTCGCCGGCCATCACCCGATACAGGAGGGCCGCGTCGGCGACGGTGCGTGCCATCGGGCCCACCGTGTCGAGTGAGGCTGCCAGCGGGAACACCCCGGTCAGCGGGATCCGCCCGTGGGTGACCTTGAGGCCGACGATCCCACACAGAGCAGCAGGCACACGAACCGAACCACCCGTGTCGGTGCCGACGGCCAGTGGGACGAGTCGGGCGGACACCGCAGCACCCGAACCTCCCGACGATCCGCCGGGGGAGGTGCCGGGATCCCAGGGGTTGAGAACCGGACCGAACCAGGGGTTCTCGCTGCTGAACCCGAAGGCGAACTCGTGGAGACCGGTACGGCCGATGACGATCCCCCCGGCTGCCTCGATGCGATCCACGATGGTGGCGGACCGCTCGGGGGTCTCCCTGTAGAAGCCGGAGCCGCAGGTGGTGGGCCTCCCGGAGTGGTCGATCAGATCTTTGACGGCGACCGGTACCCCCGCCAACGGGCCGGGGTCCTCGCCCGCAGCCCGCATCGCATCCAGGCCGGCGGCCCTCTGGAGAGAGAGTTC
>CBDUUY010000200.1:0-4622 GCA_965370535.1 uncultured bacterium | reverse complement strand
GCGAGGCTGAGCCCGGGAGCGGCCCTGCGATGAGCGTGACGATTCGGGTCGATCGTGGTGCCATGGGGTCCCCTCCCGTGAGCCGTCGGTCGTCGACAGCGGCGGGCAGCCGATGTGCCTGTATCAGTGGCGGGTGATGCCCTTGTAGGAGGGCACAAACCCGGCTTCGAGCAGCGCCGTCCCCAGGGCGGTCTCATGAGCGGGGCGGCCGTCGATGGTGGCTACGGTCCGGGGCCGGCCGCCGCGTCCTGCCCGGCCTGCGATGCACGTCGCCACCGCGGTGAGGTCTGCTTCCGGGAAGGCCAGCACCCGTCTCCCCCCGCGTTCGATGAATGAGGCCAGGCTGCCGTCGATCAGGATCACCGATGCCCCCGCCGACCGGTTCGGCCTGCCCGCCTCGTGGGCCGGCCACGGCAGCGCCGCTCCGTAGGGGTTGGCGGGGTCTGCGGCCGCCAGCATCATGGGTTCTCCGGGGCGGGACCCGGAGCGCAGCCGATCGATCGCCCCTGCATGGGCGAACTGCGATCCGCCGAGGCCTTCCACGAAGTAGCCGCGCCGGACCTTTCCTGCGTCCTCCATGGCGGAGAACACCGGGTACAGGCCTGCGAAGCCGCCGGGGACCCCTTCGGCCAGTACCGCCTCCCGTACCACCACCCCGTGCCGCTCGAGCAACTGATCGGCCCTGGCGGCGGCTGCCGCCGTCGGGGCGGTGTCACCCGACAGTTCGGAGACCAGGTACCACCTCCCGCTGCCGGCAGGCGGGGCGGATGCCGAGGGGAGGTGCGGACGCCGGCCGGACCCCGTGGGCTTCTTCCCCCACAGGTAGGCGCGCAGTGGGGCGAGGGTGTCGTTGGTGACTTCACCGGCCCACACGAGGTCCCACACCGCATCGAGCGTCTTCTGCTGGTCGCCCCCGCCGACCGCTTCGTAGAGGTCCCGGAAGAACGAGGCGCCCCTGGTCTCGAGGTGGTGGCGGATCGCCTGATGAGCAGGTCCGTCGGGGGCCTCCAGATCGAGCGGCCAGGCCAGCAGCGGCACCTGGTCCCGGAAGTAGAGCCCCACCCGCCCGTCCCCGGCACCCAGCGGGCCCCGCCCCAGCCAGACGACTTCCCCGGTGGCTGCCAGCGCATCGAGCAGGCCGGGGCCGTACGCGAGCCTGGCAGGCAGCACTTCGGATTCCAGGATCGATGCGGGCACTGCAGCCCCCTGCAACCTGCGGATCACCTCTACCAGTCGCTCCGAGCCGCCCCCGGTGCCGCCGATGCCGTGCCAGGCTGTCGTGAACCGCGCGTAGGCCTCGGGTTCGACGGCTTCGACTTCTTTGCGGAGCACCGCCAGCGACCGGCGGCGCAGGCGGCGCAGCACCCCGAGATCCACCCACTCCCGTTCCTCACCTCCGGGACGGAAGGCACCCCTGGTGACCCGGCCTTCGCTCTCGAGGCGCTCCAGGGTCCCGTGGATGACCGCCGAAGGCAGGTGCAGGCTGGCAGCGGCCTCGGCGGCGGTGAAGGGCCCGTGGACTCGGGCGTAGCGTCCGACCACGTCGCCAAGGGCGTCGGTCGGTGCCTCCAGGTGGGCATCGGGCACCCCCGCAGGCGGCTCAATTCCCTGGGCGGCACGCAATCGGCCGGCATCTTCGACCGCAGCCCACCGTTGCCCGTCGGCGCCTTCGACCCGGATGACCCGGCGCTGATCCTCGAGTGCCTCGAGGACGTCCCCTGCCGCTGAGGGGTCCTGCATCCGGGCGGCCACCCCTTCTGTGTCGAAGGGGCCCAGGTCGCGCAGCAGATCGTGGACCGCATCGGGACCGGCCACCCGTCGGCTATCGGACAGGCGCTGCAACTCCAACTCGACGGTGGCGATGACTTCCGGCGCCAGCAGTTCCCGCAACTCGGGTTCGCCGAGCAGGTCGCGGAGCAGATCCTGGTCGATGGTGAGCGCCATCGCCCTGCGTTCGGCGGGCGGGGCGTCGAGTTCGTACATGAAGGAGGCGATGAAGTCGAACATCAGCGACGAGGCGAATGGGCTGGGTGATTGGGTGTTCACCGGTATCACCCGAATCCGACGCGCCTGCACCTCGGCCAGCACCCGGCGCAGGGATGGCAGGTCGAAGTACTCCTGGAGGACCTCCCGGTAGGCCTCGAGCACGATGGGGAAGTCGGGGTAGCGGCGGGCGACATCCAGGAGCCCTGCCGCCTTGCGGCGTTGCAGCCACAGCGGGGTGCGCTTGCCCGGCCGGCGGCGGGGGAGCAGGAGCGCCCTGCTCGCGGCCTCCCGGACCCGGGAGGCGAACAGTGCGCTGGCGCCCGCTTCATCGACGACGAGTCTCTCGATGTCGTCGGGGTCGAGCAGCAGATCCTCCGGGGGTGGGGTGTCGTCGGCATAGGGGAGACGGAGGACGATGCCGTCGTCGGACCACACGGCATCGACCTCGAGGCCGTGGCGCTCGCGGATCTGGCGCGCTGCCGCCAGCGCCCACGGGGCGTGGATCCTGGACCCGAACGGCGACAGCAGCACCATCCGCCAGTCGCCGATCTCGTCCCGGAACCGTTCGATGACGATGGTGCGGTCGGTGGGGAGTGTCCCGGTGGCCTGCCTCTCGTCTTCCAGATACCCGGCCAGATTGGCCGCCGCCCTGCGTTCGAGGTGGTATTCCGCCATCAGCCGTTCCTCGGCCTCGGCCGTATCGAGCGACCCGATGGTGCGGATGAACTCGCCCAGTGCCCGTCCGGTCTCCAGAGGCCTTCCCATGGTGTCGCCGTGCCAGAAAGGCATTTGAGCGGCCGGCGCACCCGGGGCCGGGACCACGCCGACCCTGTCGTGGGTTATCTCGGTGATCCGCCAGGTGGTCGAACCGAGTACGAACACGTCGCCAACCCGGCTCTCGTAGACCATCTCCTCGTCGAGTTCGCCCACCTTGCCGCCCCCCGGTAGGTGGACGGTGTAGAGGCCCCGATCGGGGATGGTCCCGGCGTTGGTGACTGCCAGCATCCGGGCGTTGCCCCGGGGTGAGAGGGTGCCCTCCACACGGTCCCAGACGATGCGAGGGCGCAGTTCGGCGAACTCGTCGGACGGGTACCTGCCGGACAGCATGTCGAGCACTGCCTCGAAAGGGGCCCTTCCCAGGTCGGCGAAATTGGCAGCCCTGCGAATCAGGTCGTAGAGGTCGTCGACGCCCCATCCGTCCTGTGACACGGCGGCGACCACCTGCTGCGCGAGCACGTCGAGCGGGTTCATGGGTATCCGGGTCTCCTCGATGAGGCCCTGTTCCATGCGGTGCACCACCAGTGCCGCCTCGAGCAGATCTCCCCGGTGTTTGGGGAACACCTTGGCCCGACTGGGGGCGCCGACCTGGTGGCCCGCCCTGCCCACCCGCTGCAACCCGCGGGCCACCGAGGTGGGGGACTCGACCAGGATCACCAGATCCACGGCGTCCATGTCGATGCCCAACTCCAGAGAGGAGGTGGCCACCACGCAGCGGAGATCGCCGCATTTGAGACCTTCTTCGATCTCGACTCGTTGCTCCCGCGACACCGACCCGTGGTGAGCCTTGGCGATCTCCTGCCCGGCGAGCGTGTTCAGTTGTGCGGCGGTTCGCTCGACCAGGCTGCGACTGTTGGAGAAGACGATCGTCGACCGGTGCTCCATGACCAGGTCCAGTATCTCCGGGTACATGGCAGGCCAGATGGATCTGCCGGGCCGCTCGCCTGTGTCGTCGGGAGGTGCTCCAGCATCGGGGTGGGCGAGGTCCTCGACCGGCACCACCACCTCGATGTCGAGGCGTTTGTCCCTGGGTACATCGACGACGGTTACCGGCCGGGGGCGCCACCGATCTCCCCGGAGAGTGCCGCCACCCAGGAAGCGGGCGATGTCCTCCAGGGGGCGCTGGGTCGCCGACAGGCCGATGCGCTGTGGCGACCGGTCGGCGATCTCCTCGAGGCGTTCGAGTGTGAGCGCAAGGTGGGCGCCCCGCTTGGAACCGGCCATCGAGTGGATCTCATCGATGATGACCCACTGCACCGGTGCCAGGATCTCGCGTGCCTTGCTGGTCAGGATCAGGTACAGGCTCTCGGGGGTGGTGATGAGCACGTCGGGGGGATGACGCTGCATCCTGCGCCGATCGGCTGTGGGGGTGTCACCGGTGCGCATGGCAGTGGTCGGGGTGGGCAGGTCGAGGCCCAGACCCGCGGCAGCGTGCGCGATGCCGGCCAGCGGGACCCGCAGGTTGCGGTCGATGTCGTAGGCCAGTGCCTTGAGCGGCGAGACGTAGAGCAGTCGGCACCGTTCCCTCTCGGGCGGAAGGGGTTCGCCGAACAGTCGATCGAGGCCCCAAAGGAAGGCGGCCAGCGTCTTGCCCGATCCTGTCGGAGCATGGATCAGGGTGTGGCCGCCGGAAGCGATCGCCTCCCAACCCTCGGACTGGGCGGGGGTGGGGGCGTCGAAGGCGGAAGTGAACCAGGCCCTGGTCGGCTCGGAGAACAGGTGGAGGGGCCCGGTCATGCGGGCAGGGTACCGGGGCACACCGACACGATCCCCTGTGTGCGCCGTGCCGTGGGGGGCGATTTCATCGTGGAGGGACCGGAGCGGTGATCGCCCGGCTATCGGGATCGCCGTGTGGATTG
>CBDUUY010000199.1:0-4629 GCA_965370535.1 uncultured bacterium | reverse complement strand
CCTAGGGTTGACCGCAGAGCATATGAACGGGACGCCGGGGAGACGGCAGTGGCAAAGGACAAGAACATGTACAGCGCCACCATCAGATTGTTCGGCTCGGAGCCAGAGCCAGCGTTTGAGGATCCCGGCCGGATGGAGCGGGTCTGGGGGCGGAACTGGGGTTGCGACAACGATGTAGGCCAGTTGCGCGTCGTGCTGATGCACCGCCCCGGTGAAGAGTTCAACGTCATCGATCGCAGCAGGCGGATCGAGGAGATTGGCTCGTTCGGCGACCCGGAGGCCGGTTGGTACTGGCAGAGCGACCATATCCCCGAGCTCGCGGAGATGCGGGCGCAGCATGACGCCCTGGCTGATCTTCTGCGCTCCGAGGGCGCCGAGGTGGTCTATCTGGAAGGTGTCGACGGGGGGCGCTTCAAGTCCGTCTACACACGGGACAGTGCATTCGCAGTGAAGGGCGGAGCGATCGTGGCGCGCCTGGCGCCCCGCATGAGGCACGGAGAGGAGCGGCCTGTCACCCAGACTCTCGCCAAGATCGGCATGCCGATCCTGCGCACCATCAACGGCACCGGCATGATCGAGGGTGGGAGTTTTGCCTGGCTCAACTCCACCACTGCGGTCGTGGGGCGTGGTGTCCGCGTAAACGATGAGGCCATCCGGCAAGTGGCCGAGGTATTGGCCTATCAAGGTGTCGAGTTGATCGATATCGATCTGCGCGGCTTCGATATCCACATCGACGGGCATTTCCTGATGGTCGATGTGAAGCTGGCGCTGGTGTGGCCGCGAGGCCTGCCTTTCTCCTTCCTCGAACGCCTGGAGGAACTCGGCATTCGCACTGTCGAGATGAGCCCGGACGACAACGCCTGGATCGTCAACGGTATCGCCGTCAGACCGGGCCGTGTGATCATGCCAAAGGGGATGTCAGAGCAGACCCGAGACGCCCTGACACAGCGCGGGGTCGAAATCCTCGAACTCGACTACGACAAGGTGCAACTCAACGGCGGAGGGATCCACTGCTCGACCTGCCCGCTCATCCGCGATCCAGTCGAGTAGGCCCTGGGGCGACTCCCAAGCAGCCGAACGACAGGCCGCACGCCAGTCGGTTCCGTGACCGGGCCACCAGATCCCTCGAGAATCCGATCCCCAGGGCCTGATCCGCCACCCCGGGTCGCTCTCATCGACCGAAGGCTCCCCTTCGGGGAAGGGGTGTGCTTCATCGACGCCACCCCCAGGTGGTGTGTCGTCGGGGACCCCTCCGGACCCCATGTCCTCCCGGGTCGGTAGGCCACCGGTGATTGGGTTCGTCGCGGGCCCTGCAATCGCCGGAGGAGGCGCCTGTTCCGCTGCCGGGTCGGTTCGGTCGCCCGGCCACAACCCTCGCACACTGGGCCGACCCGACGGCACCGAGAGGAACAGACGATCGCGACCTCGATTCAGCGGATTCAGACGGGTACCTTGTGAGGAACATGAGAGGGCTCGCTTCGGGACTCGGTGACGGGTTCCTGATCGACGACTTCGAACCCGCCTACATCCGTACCCGGCGGGACGGGCTCCTTCGACCCAAGGTCGATGCGGCGCGGCGCGAGTTGGCCGCCTGCATGGCGTGTCCCCGGGACTGCGGTGTGGATCGCATGCGGGACGAGCAGGGGATCTGCCGCACCGGGCGCCTTCCGTACGTGGCGAGCTCCTTCCCCCACTTCGGTGAGGAGGACTGCCTGCGCGGCCGGCGTGGGTCGGGGACCATCTTCTTCTCCTACTGCAACCTGAAATGTGTGTTCTGTCAGAACTGGGATATCTCCTCGCGGGACGCCGGCAGGGAAGCCACCGCCGAGGAGATCGCCGGCTTGATGCTCGGCCTCCAGGATGAGGGCTGCCACAACATCAACTTCGTTACGCCCGAGCATGTCGCGCCGCAACTCGTGGAAGCCATCGCACTGGCGGTGCCCCGGGGCCTCGACGTCCCGATCGTCTACAACACGTCGGCCTACGACGCCATCGCCTCCCTCCGGCTCATGGACGGGCTGATCGACATCTACATGCCCGACTTCAAGTTCTGGAGGCCCGGGACGGCCCGCCGTCTAGCGCGAGCGGAGGACTACCCCGAGGTGGCCCGGGCGGCTCTGGTCGAGATGCACCGCCAGGTCGGTGTGCTGCGGTTCGGCCGCGACGGGCTGGCCCGTCGTGGTGTGCTGGTCCGTCACCTCGTGATGCCGGGCCTGATCGGCGAGGCCGCAGCCATCTTCCGCTGGCTCCACGACGAGGTGTCGCCCGACACCTACGTCAACATCATGGGCCAGTACCACCCGGAGCATCGGGTGCCCGGGAACCAGCGGTACGCCGACATCGATCGCCGTCCTGGGCACGACGAGGTGGCAGAGGCGTTCACTGCGGCACGCGACGCCGGTCTGTGGCGATTCGACGAAAGACGGCAAGGAGCAACTCCGCGACCCCTTTTTGTTCCCCCGAATCGATCGTGGCCACCACCTACTGGCACTCCCTGGACGACGGGCGGATCCAATGCGACATGTGCCCGCGGTTCTGCAAGCTGCGCGAGCACCAGCGTGGTCTGTGCTTCGTGAGAGCCCGCCGGAACGATCAAATCGTGCTCACCACGTACGGCCGGTCGAGTGGCTTCTGTGTGGACCCCATAGAGAAGAAGCCACTGAATCACTTCCTCCCCGGCACGCCGGTGCTCTCGTTTGGCACGGCCGGGTGCAATCTCGCCTGCCGCTTCTGCCAGAACTGGGACATCTCCAAGGCTCGCGAGTACGACGCCCTGGCCGACCGGGCCTCGCCGGAGGCGGTGGCACGGCGAGCGCTCGACCTGGGATGCCGCAGTGTGGCCTTCACCTACAACGACCCGGTCGTCTTCCATGAGTACGCGATCGACGTCGCCGCCGCGTGCCGGGCCGTCGGGGTGAACACCGTGGCCGTCACGGCCGGGTACGTCACGGCGGAACCACGAACCGAGTTCTACGCCCACATGGATGCTGCCAACATCGACCTGAAAGGGTTCACCGAGGACTTCTACCGCAGGAGGTGCGGCGGACACCTCCAACCCGTGCTCGAGACCCTCGAGTACGTGCACGGCGAGACGGACGTGTGGCTCGAGGTGACGACGCTGTTGATACCCGGGCTCAACGACTCCTCGGAGGAGGTCGACGCGCTGACGACGTGGGTCGTGGAGCATCTCGGACCCGATGTGCCACTCCACTTCTCCGCGTTCCACCCCGATTTCAAGATGCTGGACCGACCGTCGACACCACGCGCAACACTCACCAGGGCGCGGGGCATCGGCATCGGCAACGGCCTGCGACACGTCTACACCGGCAACGTCAATGATCTCCGCGGGCAGACGACCTACTGCCATGGGTGCGGCGGCGTGCTCATCGAGCGGACTCGATACCACCTCGGACACTGGGGTCTGGATGACGACGGCCGGTGCGCGACATGCGGCACGCGCTGCCCCGGGGTATTCGACCTCAGACCCGGGACGTGGGGAGCCCGCCGGCTCCCGGTGCGGTTCGCCGAGTAGCTCTCAGATCTCCCTCCCCATGGCGAACGCCCCGTACCCGACCACTCGATCCCTCGAGCCCGCCGTGTCGCCGGAGTTGCGGAGATCGAGCAGCCGGCAGGTCCAGCCTCTCCGCCGAGCGAGCACCAGGGCAGCCTGGACGGCGGTGCGGCCGCAGGCGTCCTCGGGTGACAGGTCGGTTGCACGGAGTTCGGTGATCGCCGCCGCGGTTCGGGTGTCCCTGTGGCAGGCCTCCTCGTAGTCGAGGAAGTGGGACAGATCCGACGAGACGATGCCGATCACTCCGTCCCCCGTGATCGCCTCATCGAGCACGTCGGCGACGGCGTCGGGTTCGACGTCCCCGGTGAGCAACGCCAGAGCCTCGAACTCGCCGAGAACCACCTGAAGGAAGGGAAGCTGCACCTCGAGGCTGTGTTCGCGAGCGTGTGCGGCGGGATCTGGGCGCACGATCGGGTCTGCCGGTTCGGGCGGCCCCCGGCCAACCGGAACCTCGCCGAGCGGGGTGGCGAGTGCGTCGGCACCGGTGCTTGCCAGTCCCGTGAACCCCACATAGTGCGACGGTCCGACGAGCACCACCCGGTGGACGGCGTCGCCCATGCCCTGGAGCAGTCGATAGGCGCTCGCCGCCACGGGCCCCGAGTAGACGTAACCCGCGTGCGGGACGATGAGGAGCCTCGGCCTGCCGTGCAACTCGATCGGCGGGCCGGCACCGAGCAGGTCTTCGACGGTGCGGCGCAGGACGGCCGGGTCGGCCGGGTAGAACGCCCCGGCCACGGCAGCAGGCCGGATGGTCGCCATGCCACCGACTCTATCCGCTGCGCCCGACGGCCGATGGGAGGCGCAGCGATCGGCGGCGGCTTCCCGGAGGTCGTCGATCTGCTCGGCCGCACGGTCGGCGACCCGTCACACCCTCATCTCCGTCGCCTGCCGAATCCGACACTCCACCCCGGAGATCCGCCGGATACCTGTCATCGACCTCGACCCCAGCACCGTCACCCGACTCGCTCACAACGACACCGCTGCTGCTCATGGGTGGCCCGGGTCGGGGCGGGATGGGGTGCGGACCGGGGGTGAACTCCTGCCTCGGGTGAGGATTC